>JAPKAX010000056.1 GCA_028825025.1 Rhodospirillales bacterium
AGATCCTATTAATCATTCCCATAATGCTTCAACGCCATGAATTGCTTTAAATAACAACTCATAATATCACCTAATTGATGCGCCTGATGAACAAGTTATAGCCTAGCTAGTATATGAGCAGCGATATATAACTTCACTCCATTGGTACCTTGCGGGCACTCCCGGGGAGCCTTGATAATCTCGATCCCAGTGACGAGATAAACGCCGCCTTCCTTGCTTCCACCGAAGACTTGACTATTAACTTATCTGATAAGATCGAGAGCGAGATCATAATATTTGTATTCACCGCTTTTTGTGAACCGCAGACTCAACAGCCAAGTGCATAATTTAAAAGTTATATAGGCCAGATGAGGTTATCGAGGATTTCTTACAAAGGAGATCCAGAAATGCTAACAGCTTACCACCTGATAAAAGTCACACCCTGCACCGCCCGCATAATTGTTTTTATGAGTTCTCAAAAGGATATATTGCCGAACATTGGCAGGATATAGAGCTCTAAGAAGCAAACAGATACGCCACCAATCCTGCTTTACCGAACTATTCCACCGATCGGCCCACTTAATTCCTATATTTTCTGATATTCCACCCTATATTAGAATCAATACGGTATAATTTAAGGATAACTCGATGACCAATTTGGCTGAAACTGACAAACTGTTTTTTGATCGTACCGATATGGATCAAGGTAAAGTCGAAAAAATTGTTACAGATGCTTTGGGGGCTGCCGATGATGGCGAGCTCTATTTAGAGTACGGGCAATCAGAAACAATTGTTTTAGATGACGGTCAAATCAAATCAGCGTCATACGACACATCTCAAGGCTTTGGTTTGCGCGCTATTTCTGGTGAAACAACAGGCTTTTCTCATGCCTCTGAATTATCAGAAGCAGCCTTAAAGCGCGCTTCCACCACGGTTCAAGCCGTTAGCCGCGGTCATGGTGGAGAAATGGCAGAAAGCCCTGTTGGCACCAACCGCAGCCTGTATTCAGATCAAAACCCACTATCGAGCTTAAGTTTCGAGAAGAAGGTCGATTTACTGGGCCAAATGGATCTTTATGCACGCTCTAAAGACCCACGCGTCAAACAAGTTTCAGCCTCGCTTTCAGGACAATGGCAAGCCATCCAAATTATCCGCTCAGGTGGGCATAGATTGGCTGATATCCGACCCTTAGTGCGATTGAACGTATCGATTGTCGTTGAACAAGACGGACGCATGGAAAACGGCAGTTTTGGAACCGGTGGGCGTGAAGGGTTCGAAGCGTTTGTTACTCAAGCGTCTTGGCAAGGAGCTATCGACGAGGCGCTTCGCCAAGCTTTGGTTAATTTAGAATCAATCCCCGCTCCTGCAGGTGAAGTCCCCATCGTTCTAGGGCCGGGCTGGCCCGGGATTTTATTGCACGAAGCGATAGGCCATGGGCTTGAAGGTGATTTCAATCGCAAGGGCACATCTGCTTTTGCTGGATTAATGGGTGAACGCGTCGCCTCAAAAGGGGTCACCGTTGTTGATGACGGAACTCTCAATGATCGACGCGGATCTTTGAGTATCGATGACGAAGGTACCCCAACCCAAACAACAACCCTAATCGAAGACGGAATTTTAACAGGCTATTTGCAGGACCGCATGAACGCGCGGCTGATGGGCACCAAATCAACCGGCAACGGACGCCGCCAAAGTTACGCCCATGCACCCATTCCCCGCATGACCAACACTTATATGTTAAACGGCGATAAAGACCCCGGCGAGATTATGGAATCCGTTAAAAAGGGTGTTTATGCTGTAAGCTTTGGCGGAGGTCAGGTCGATATCACGTCTGGAAAATTTGTCTTCTCGTGCACGGAAGCCTACCAGATCGAAGACGGGAAAATTGGCGCTCCGTTAAAAGGCGCAACACTGATTGGCAACGGGCCAGACGTTTTGACCAAAGTATCTATGATCGGTAACGACATGGAATTGGACCCGGGTATCGGTACATGCGGCAAAGAAGGCCAAGGTGTTCCGGTTGGTGTTGGTCAACCCACGTTGCTGATCGATAATATGACCGTTGGTGGAACCGCCGTTTAAGGTATGTCCACATAGTTTTTGACGGTTTTTTTGCTTTTCTAACGATTATAATATTCAGTATGTTTCGCCGGCCAAACTTTAAAGGACCCGTATGGCATTTGCACTTAGGGCGCTCCCTTTGTGGCTGGATGGGCATTAGTTTACTGTGTGCAGCGCTCCCCTAATGCCCTTGGCCGATGCCACGGCCATTAGTTTTTTAAACCCAATTGTTACAATGGCCCTAGCAATCCCCTTATTAGTAGAACTCGTTGGCCTGGTGCGCCGGATGGCGGTAAGGATTTCGTTGATTGGCGCGGTCATCTTAATCCGCCCCGTAACAGATGCCTTTCAGCCCGCTGCCTTATTGGCTTTGGGGTCGGTATTGATTATGGGGTGTGAAATTATTTTCATCAAAATTTTAAGCCACCGCGAGCCACCGGTTTGGATTTTGTTTATCAATAATGGCTTTGGTGCCATCATCTCTTTAACCGCAGCATCGTTCGTTAGGATCATGCAAGCCCAACACGTTTTTATTACTAGCCCTATTGGGCTTCACTATGGTGATTGCACAAAGCTAGTTTATTCAAGGCATGCGAAATGCTGAAGCGAGTTATGTGATTTCGTTTTCATACAACGCGCTGATCTTTGCAGGTGTTTATGACTATCTGTTGTTTGGGGGTTTTCCCGACAGCTACAGCCAGTTGAGTGCAGCAATTATTTTCGGTGGCGCGATCCTTTTGTTATGGCACGAAAACTTAGCGCGGCAACGATAGAAATCAATACTACCGCGCTAGTTTTATTTAGACAAAGAAATATTAAGCGGCTTTTTTGGCACCACCTTTTTTCCAATGCGGTTTGCTTGGGCGACTATTGCCACCTCCACCTCCACCACCATATGGGCGACGACTCCGGCCGCCACCGCCGCCACCACGTTTCTTTTTAACGGGTAAACCCGGATCATTGGCAATTTTATCGCTATGGAATGGATGATCTTCAAGTACTTCAACATCTTGGCGAATGGTCTTTTGAATATCTAACAAAAATGCCTTTTCTTCTATATCGCAAAACGACAATGCCGTTCCCGATGCTCCGGCACGGCCCGTGCGGCCAATGCGGTGAACGTAACTATCGGGCTCGTTCGGTAAATCGAAATTAATGACGTGGGTAATGCCATCAACGTCAATGCCGCGCGATGCCACATCTGTTGCAACCAAAGCGCGCATTCGACCGCCCTTAAAGCCTTTAATCGCGCGTTCTCGTTGGCTTTGGGTTTTGTTGCCATGAATAATACCGGTGTTGACGCCATTGCGTTCCAAATGGCGAGCAACCGCGTCAGCACCAAACTTGGACCGCGTGAAAATCAATACCCGTTCCACCGCTTTGTCTTCCAACAAATGAGCAAGCAACGAACGCTTTTTCTCTTTTTCAACAAATAGAACCCGCTGTTTAACAGTGGACGCCGTTGTTGCCACGGGGGCGACTTCAACTTTAACCGGATGGTTCAATAATTTTTCAGCCAAGCCCTTAACGTTTTGTGCCATGGTTGCTGAAAACATTGCTGTTTGGCGTTGGCTAGGGATCAAGTCTGAAATGGTTTTCATATCAGGTGCAAAGCCCATGTCTAACATCCGGTCAGCTTCATCCAGGATGAACGTTTCAACCCAATCAAGACGCAAGCAGCCTTGGCGCTCTAAATCAAGAAGGCGACCGGGCGTTGCGACCAAAATATCGACACCGTGGTGTAGCTTCGATATTTGTCCACTAATAGAGACACCGCCATAGGCAACGGCGGTCTTCAAACGCAAATATTTGTTGTAGGTTTTAATGCAGACATGGATTTGGTTAGCCAGCTCGCGGGTTGGTGCCAAAATTAAAGCACGAGTAGAACGCTTTTTGGTTTGCTGTGCGGATACTGCTAAGCGATGCAACAAAGGCAGGGCAAAGGCAGCAGTTTTACCGGTTCCAGTTTGGGCAATGCCAATTATATCTTTACCGTCCATCAAGGGTGCAATCGCACGCGCCTGAATGGGGGTTGGTGTTGTGTATCCTTCTTCGGCCACAGCACGAAGAATAGGTTGAGCCAAATACAGGCCCTCAAAGTCAGTCATTGAGAAGTCTTTCAAATTAATAATGGCGGTGATCTGGCGTCATGCACAGACCTCGGACGGTACCCCAAGCGTGGAATCAAACCATCTAACGAAACGCCCTGATGTAGATTAAATTTTGGCCAATTATGTCGGCTAGCAGTCGAAAATTCGACACAGTGGGAATGTCGCTAAACGCAAACAACAATTTTTTTCTTTTAATGTCAAGGCTTATCTAGGCCCGTTCTATTTTTGGGCCTTATTAAAAGCGTCTGCCAGTGCGGTTAAACTCGATGCTTCTGCGGGGCCGTTTGCTTTAAGTTGAACGTTTTGTTTTGGTTTGTTTTGATTTTGTGGGCGGGTGTACTGATTTTTTTCAGACTTTGATTTGGTAGCGGGGCGCACATGCGCCTCACCCATTTTCATGGTCAAAGAAATGCGTTTACGCTGTATATCGATTTCTTGAACTTTAACCCGAACCACATCGCCCGGCTTAACCACATCGCGCGGATCTTTAACAAACACATCTGCCAATTGAGAAATATGAACAAGCCCGTCTTGGTGAACGCCCACATCAACGAAGGCTCCAAAATTTGCAACGTTGGTAACAACGCCTTCCAAAATCATACCGGGCGTTAAGTCAGATACTTTTTCAACGCCATCTTTAAAGGAGGCTGTTTTAAATTCTGGGCGTGGATCGCGGCCCGGTTTTTTAAGCTCTTCAATAATATCGGCAACCGTGATTTCACCAAATTTATCATCTGTAAATTCAGAAGCGACCACTTCACTTAAGCTGTGAGCATTGCCAATCAATTCACGAATACCAACCTTTGTACTAGCCAAAATACGTTCAACAACGGGGTACGCTTCGGGGTGGACGCAGGAACGATCCAGCGGGTTATCGCCTTCCATAATGCGCATGAACCCAGCGCATTGTTCGAACGTTTTATCGCCCAACAAAGGCACGTTTTTTAAATTATCACGTAATGTGAATGCCCCATGAGCATCGCGGTATTCAACAATATTGCGCGCAATCGCATCGCCAACACCAGACACCCGCGCCAATAAAGGCGACGATGCCATGTTCAAATCAACACCCACCGCGTTTACGCAATCTTCGACAACCGCTTCCAATGCGCGGTCCAAACGGACTTCCGATAAATCGTGCTGATATTGGCCAACACCAATGGCTTTCGGTTCAATCTTAACCAGTTCTGCCAGCGGATCTTGTAAACGCCGACCAATTGATGCGGCACCGCGCAAAGACACATCAATATCTGGAAATTCTTTCGATGCATATTCAGATGCGGAATAAACCGAAGCACCGGCTTCAGATACCATGACTTTGGTGAGTTTTAATTCAGGATACTTGCTGATTAATTCAGCTGACAATTTATCCGTTTCACGCGATGCAGTGCCATTACCAATTGAGATTAATTCCGCTTTATGACGGATAGAAAGGGCTGCGATGATGGCAATGGATTCGTCCCATTTCTTTTGCGGCTCGTGTGGATAAATGGTTACGGTGTCGACCAACTTTCCAGTTGCATCAACAACCGCGCATTTAACACCGGACCGGAACCCTGGGTCTAATGCGATCGTTGTGCGCGGGCCCGCAGGCGCTGCCAATAATAAATCGCGCAAGTTTTCAGCAAAAACTCGAATACCTTCTTCTTCCGCCATGGCCCATAAGCGGCTCATAAGCTCGAGCTCAATATGTAATGAAACTTTAACCCGCCATGTCCACCCGGCAACGCCCAACAACCATTGGTCAGCAGCCCGTCCATGATCGGAAAGGCCAAAATGATTTGCAATGCGCACTTCACACGGGTGCGGACGGACGGGTGTATCTGGATCACCAATAATTAACAAAACTCGCAACATTTCTTCTTTGCGACCCCTAAATACAGCCAAAACCCGGTGCGATGGGATTTTGTTGACTGCTTCAGAATAATCGAAATAATCTTTAAATTTCGCGCCAGCGTTTTCTTTACCGTCTACGATTTTCGAAACCAAATTAGCGTTTTCCCAAACGAATTCACGCAAATTACCTACCAATTCTGCATCTTCGGCAAACTGCTCAACCAAAATGTGCTTCGCACCGTCCAATGCCGCATCCGCATCTGGAACTTTGGTGTCGTCATCGACATCAAGGCGCAAATAGTTGGTAGCTTCTGATTGTGGATCTAACGATGGGTTCGCCAACAACGCTGCGGCCAAAGGCTCTAATCCGGCTTCACGGGCAATTTGGGCTTTCGTCCGGCGCTTTGGTTTGTAGGGTAAGTATAAATCTTCAAGTCGGGCTTTGCTGTCTGCGGCATCTAATTTCAGGCGCAAATCATCGGTCATTTTATCTTGCTCTTCGATGCTCGAGATAATCGCTATCTGGCGGTCATCCAATTCCCGCAAATAGCGCAAGCGCTCTTCTAGGTTTCTCAGTTGGATATCATCCAACCCGCCCGTTGCTTCCTTCCGGTAGCGCGCAATAAACGGCACCGTTGCCCCCCCATCGATAAGCTCGATGGTATCAACAACCTGATTTTCGTTAATGCTTAAAAGTTCGGAAATACGGGCGGAAACAGATTTCATTAGAACCTCAAATTTATAAAAATAAACACACTTTTACCCCCCCAAACACGAGGCTGCAACAGCCATTTAGGAGCGCTTTAAAAGGTTGTGTATAAAACTTAATTTGCACAAAAAAGCCCTAGTAGGCGTATTCCGTATACACCGGCAAGACTGACTTTTTCCATTGCCGCTCGTAAGCACACAAAAGCTCTTCCGCCGGAGTTTGTCCAGTTTCTGCAATTTGAAATAAGGGTTTCAAGAAGTGCGACTCGTCCAAACCAACGCTATCTAAAACATTACGGCCTTTAAGACCCGCATGTGAAATCTCAAGCGATTCAAGGGCTACTTCACGCAACGTCCGATCCCGGAACTTTGTTTTCAATGCTGTTGTTGGAACTTCGGTGCGCAAACGTTCGTGCTCTTCAGGCGTCCAATCTTTAATCAAATCATAGGCCGCATGTCGGGCATCGTTGTCATATAATAGGCCAACCCAAAAAGCTGGCAAAGCACATAACCGTGCCCACGGGCCACCATCGGTGCCACGCATTTCCAAGAACTGCTTTAAGCGCACTTCTGGGAAGGCGAAACTCATTTGATCTTCCCAATCTTTGATTGTCGGGAGTTCTCCAGGAAGCGCGGGCAATTTACCAACCATAAAATCGCGAAACGATTGGCCGGATGCATCGATATAGACGCCGTTGCGGTATACGAAATACATAGGGACATCCAAAAGATAATCGACATATCGCTCGAACCCAAAGCCATCTTGAAAAACAAATGGAATCGTTCCGCAGCGGTCATTGTCGGTATCCGTCCAGATGTGACTGCGATAGCTCAAAAAACCGTTCGGTTTGCCATTTTTGAACGGGGAATTGGCCCAAATGGCAGTGGCGATGGGTTGTAAAGCCAATGAAATACGGAACATCTCGACCATGGTTTGTTCAGAATCGAAATCCAAATTGACCTGAACTGTGCAGGTCGACTGCATCATTTCGAGCCCCATAGTGCCAACTTTTGGCATGTATTCGCGCATAATTTTATAACGCCCTTTGGGCATCCACGGCATGTCTTCTGTTTTGCCATCTGGCCGGTATCCAAGCCCAATAAAACCAATGCCCATTTCAGCGGCAATGGCCTTAACCTGCTGCAAGTGACCGGATACTTCACTGCAGGTTTGGTGAATGTTTGCTAACGGAGCGCCAGAAAGCTCTAATTGACCCGCCGGTTCCAAAGAAATAGCACCGCCATCTTGCTTCAGAGCAATGACGTTATTGCCTTCGAAAATAGGTTCCCAACCGAAACGCTGCAAACCTTCAAGTATTTTACGAATGCCGTTTTCTTCATCATATGTCAGCGGGCTGAAATCTTTTAAGTGGTAGGGGAACTTTTCATGCTCAGTACCGATCCGCCAGTTTGATTGCGGCTTACATCCCGCCTCCATGTATTCAAGTATCGGTTGTTTGCTGGTGATCCGTTCAACATCATCCTGAGCGCCGTCTGCCATAACTTTTCCTCGTCCGTATTCGCGCACGACCGGCGCTGTTAGATATCAAATAACCTGAATCATAGTCAGGTCAATGCCATAAGACAGGCCAAAGCAACAATCGCCGCGGTCTCAGCCCGCAAGACACGCGTCCCTAAATCCATAAGAACAGTGAATTCCTGCGCTTTTAAGTACTCTAATTCGGCCGTTTTGAAGCCCCCTTCGGGTCCGATTAAAATTCCATAATCTTCAATTTTTTTGCCTTTTGATGAAATGATATCAGCAATTGAGGTCCCCGTGCCGGTTTCATCGCCCACCAACAAACAGCGATCTTTGGGCCAATTGGCCAATAAATCATTCAACGATTGTGGTCCATGAACATCTGGAACGCTTAACCGTTCACATTGTTCAGCCGCTTCCAGCGCATTCGCCGCCATGCGGTCCCGATTGACCCGACCGCCAATCGTGTTTTCCGTAATCACCGGAAAAAGCTTGCGAACACCCAGTTCCGTGGCTTTTTCAATGATCATCTGGGTTCTGGTTTTTTTAAGCGGGGCAAAGACCAACCATGGGCCGGGTTCAGCTACACCATCGCGGGTTTGTTGATCAAGGGTCAGTAAGGCATTGCGTTTTTTCAAAGCCGTCAACGGCCCCGTCCATTCGCCGTACTTCTCATTAAACACAGCAACCCGATCACCCACCTTAAAGCGCAAAACATTGCCTAAAAAATGCGCATGGTCTGGGGTCAGCTGAATTTCAGTTCCATTGCTTAAAGCGTCTGCTACAAACAATCGGGTTTTAGCGTTTTCAATACTCATAATTCTATAATAGCTCCCAAATCGCCCATCGCAAGCAGTGGTGAAACCTGAATTTAGACGTTATAGTCTGGCTATGACAAACTCCACATCCACCAACGCCACCGACATTCCAGATCAAAGCTGGGTAGATCGGTTTATACCCGGTCCCCTTCGCCCCTATTGTCGGCTCGCCCGATTAGACAGGCCTATTGGCACCTGGCTTTTGTTGCTGCCATGTTGGTGGAGTTTGTCTTTGGCATCACCCGGATGGCCAAGCCCTTTTTATATTCTATTGTTCGGAATTGGGGCGCTTATTATGCGCGGTGCCGGGTGCACCATCAATGATTTGGCCGATAGGGACTTCGACGGAAAGGTCGCCCGTACAGCAACCCGCCCGATTGCCAGTGGCGACGTGTCGATCTTTCAAGCCTTCCTATTTCTGGGCCTGCAGTTGGGTTTGGGATTGATCATTTTACTGCAATTCAACACCTTCACAATTTGGTTGTGCATTTCATCCCTATGGCTAATCGTCCTTTACCCGTTCATGAAGCGCATCACCTATTGGCCGCAAGCGTGTTTAGGTCTGGCATTCAATTGGGGCGCTTTGGTTGGTTGGGCAACGCTTAACGGCGAACTGAATTTGGCCCCCATTGTGATGTATGCAGGTGGGTTTTTCTGGACACTTGGTTACGACACCATTTATGCCCACCAAGATAAATCTGACGACGTGATTATTGGTGTTAAATCGACAGCGCTTAAGTTTGGCGCCCGCTCAAAGCCCTGGATTTCATCCTTTTACGCCATCAGCCTAAGCCTAATTTACATGTCTGGGTCTATCGTTGATTTGGCTTGGCCGTTTTATGTAGGGATTGCAATTTGTGCCCTACACCTGGCATGGCAGGTCAAAACCTTAGATATGGATGACCCCAAAAACTGCCTAAAACGGTTTAAATCAAACCGAGATTTCGGCTTGATTTTGTTTGCATCGATAATTGTGGCACATTTGATTTAGCAATTTGGATGCTCTCAAATTTATGCGATGTTCTTTCTAGTTTATCTATATAGGCACGTCGTTTATTGGTATCTTCAATACTAGAAAAGATAAACTGATCAAGCTCCATTTCAGGTGCCAACTTAGCATGCACATGAGCCAAAATTTCAGCCTGCGACTTAGCCACACCCCTGGCCCGGCCTTCGGCGGGAACTTCAGCCAAAGGAACAGCCTGACCTTCCGGCGCATAAGCACCCCGGCTTCCAATATATAAATTGACGGCGGTTAAAGTTGGCCCGGCTTCAAAGCTTAAGTTAATATTTTCAAGCGCAGCATACGTATAATTCTGGTTCGGTAACTCGGTTTCATGCATAGCCAACAATTGGCGTTGATCTAACCAGTTGACATACAGCGATACGCGGGTACCGGGCGCCGGGTGTAGCGTTGCTGCAATCGAGCCATAGCCGGTCACATGGGCCGAATAAACCGTGTCGAAATCTTGCAAATGGACACGAGACGTTGGTATTTCACCCCAATCCGCACTTGGGAATTTGCGCGCCAACTGCTCAGGAGACTGGTTCGAACCAACCGCCAAAACAGGCGTGCGCCCATACACATCAGGGAATGCGCTTGGGTCATCAATCAACCGATGCGTCACTTGTTCACCGGCATGAAAGATAAATGACTGATGTGTGAGCGGGTATGGATACCCAAACGCGCGCTTAAGGATTGCTTGTTGTTGATCTGATGTTACCAATTGAGATTAACTCACTTTTTTTTAGCCCACGTACCGAGAGATATCGACCTCATCAATCTGCATTGGATCGAGGAACCGTTCGGCATACTCTTTATAAATACCTGAAGTCAAAAAGAGCTCAAATATCTCGCCATCGATATGCGCATCCTTTTTCATGAACGACATGATTTTAATTGCATCACTCAGTTTTTTAGGCGGCTTATAGGGCCTGTCACTTGCGGTTAGGGCTTCGAAAATATCTGCAATAGCCATAATCCTGGCGGGCAATGACATTTCGTCTTTAGTCAATTTCCGAGGGTAGCCCGTGCCATCCATTTTTTCATGGTGCCCCCCTGCATATTCCGGAACCCGCGCCAACTGCTTGGGGAACGGGAGCTGTTCTAACATGACGATGGTTTGGACAATGTGATCGTTAATTTTATAACGCTCTTCTTCCGTCAATGTCCCACGCCCAATTGATAAGTTATAAACTTCACCCAAATTATACTTATTTTTCGGGACATCCATTTTGAAATTAAAGGGATTATTCTCGGCCTCATCAGGGTTAGCTTCTTCACGAGCAATCACATGATCTACCCGATCATCTAACAGCTTTTCAACTGTCGGCAATGGGGGCGCAGGGAATTGGTCTTTGCGCTTTAGCTCTTCGAACGAAATCCCAATGCGGTCATCCAAAGTTCGGGTCCATTCGATGGTTCCAATCTCTTGCAGTCGCTCAATCCGTTCAGGAGCCATAAATTCACCACCCAAATTAGATTCAGCAATAAAGGCAAAATCATCATCTAATTTTGCCAGCCGTTGCTCCATCTTAGCCCGCAGTTCTTCGTCTGGCCCTTTGTTTTCGATTAAGGCCTTCAAATAATCGATTACGGTATCGCGCTTAACCACTTCAAAGCGGGTTCGAACTTCGTGAATTCGATCATAAATGGTCTCTAACTTTGTTGCCTTATCAACCACATATTCGGGTGTCGTCACCTTGCCGCAATCGTGCAACCAAGCCCCGATGTGCAGTTCGTACCATTGATCTTCATTCAAATCGAAGCCTTCGAACGCCCCCTCATTAGAATCACATGCCGCCTGCGCCATCATTTTTGTTAATTCAGGCACCCGCTGACAGTGTCCGCCCGTGTAGGGAGATTTGGCATCAATCGCAGAAGCAATCAACTCGATAAAGGAATCCAATAATCGCTTCTGGCCATCCAACAATTGTCGATTATCCAAAGCAATTGCGGCTTGTGACGACAACGCTTCGATCAAGGGCTGAATGTCTTCACTGAAGGCAATAACTTCATTGGTATTACTATCTATGGCATTCAAAAGTTGAAGAACACCAATAACTTCATTTTGAGAATTTTTTAACGGCACGGTCAGAAATGATTTTGATCGATAGCCCGTTTGTTCATCAAATTTTTTAGTCCCAGAAAAATCATAATCATCGGTTTCGTAAGCATCCGAAATATTAATTGATTCACCGGTTAAGGCCGCGGCACTGGCAACCTGTTTCGCGTTCGGCTCAGACGTTTCAGGGTCGTACATTTGGACCGGTGGGAAGTTGATGTCTTTGCCGGTTGTCCCGCCCATAGCGATATTTAAAGAATCAGTTCGCATGATCTCAAATTTCAAGCTGTCCATGTCAGTACGAATGTATAAAGTTCCACCGTCGGCGTTACACAGCCCCTTAGCTTCCAACAAAATGGTTTCCATTAATCGGTTGATATCGCGCTCTGCTGATAATGCGATGCCAATTTGAATCAGCCTTTGGAAGCGATCTGCTTTGATATTTTCCGCCATTACGCCCTGTCAATACTTCCGTATTTTAGCCATCAGTATTAAGCCGCCAAACATCCCATCTGCCAGCAACAGGGTACCGGCTTCAAACAAGTTCTGAGAGACAGAGCAGCCCCAATCAATGCCTCATATAGGAAACAGATATTGATCTGTTCCTCCCGAACAAACTAACAAATGAAATCGTATCCGCCTTTTCTAACAATTACAACAAGGCGTTAGGCCTCAAGTACCAGCTTTTTACAGAACACTAACTTTAGTTATAGAAGAGTTAAGCGCTTAACTGCAGCTATCAAGAATTGATTATCGCGCAAAATATTATAAAGGCATCACGTTTCAGCAACAGTTTGTGGCTTCGAATAAGCCACCTTTTGCAGAAATCGAACTTTTTTTACGGATCCAAACTCCCCCGCCCCTTGACCTAGCCCCTTCCCTCCGGTGGAATAGGCAAAACTTTTATCTTCAGGAACACCTATGGCTTTTTCATCCTTACGCGATTTTATTTTTGATTATTTGGAACCCCGGGGGAATCTAATCCGAGTATCGGAGCCCGTAAGGCCTTTTTTGGAAATGACTGAAATTCAGACCCGGCTTTTGGCCGAAGGCGGGCCTGCTGTGTTGTTCGAAAACCCGATCCGTGAAGACGGAACGCCCTATGGGGTTCCGGTTTTGGTTAATTTATTTGGCACGGTTGAGCGCGTCGCATGGGGCATGAACCGCGAGCCTCATCAATTGCGCGAAATTGGCGAAACTTTAGCCTTTTTGCGCCAACCAGAGCCACCGGGCGGATGGCGCGAAGCTTTGGAAATGCTGCCGATCGTTAAAACCGTCATGTCGATGAAACCCAAAACCGTCTCGAAAGCGCCCTGCCAAGAGGTGGTATTAACCGGCGAAGACATAGATTTATCAAAACTACCGATCCAAACCTGCTGGCCGGGCGAACCGGGGCCGCTGATCACGTGGCCCTTGGTTGTTACTCAAGGCCCTGAAGCCGACACCAAAGGCGGCGATAAACGCGACCGGTATAATTTGGGCATTTACCGCATGCAAGTGACGGGCAAAGACACCACATTAATGCGCTGGCTCAAACACCGGGGCGGGGCTCAGCATCACCAACGCTGGGCCGAACAAACGTCTGAGCCTTTACCAGCCGCAATCGTCATCGGAGCCGACCCCGGCACCATTTTGGCTGCCGTCACTCCGGTTCCAGATACACTTTCTGAATTTCAATTTGCTGGGCTTTTGCGCGGCAAAAAACTGGAACTAGTCGATTGCAAAACAATCCCCTTAAAAGTTCCAGCTGGAGCTGAGATTATTTTGGAAGGTTACGTTTCTTTAGATGACTACGCCGATGAAGGGCCCTATGGCGATCACACCGGGTATTATAATTCGGTCGAGCCGTTCCCGACCTTTAAAATCACCGCCATCACTATGCGCAAAGAACCGATTTACTTATCTACCTTTACTGGCCGCCCACCAGATGAGCCATCGGTTTTGGGGGAAGCCTTAAACGATGTGTTTGTTCCCTTATTAAACCAACAATTCCCTGAAATTATCGATTTTTGGCTACCGCCTGAGGGCTGTTCGTACCGCGTTGCTGTGGTCAGCATCAAAAAAGCATATCCTGGCCACGCCAAACGGATCATGATGGCGGTGTGGTCATATTTACGCCAATTCATGTACACAAAGTTCGTTATTGTGGTCGATGAAGACATCAATGCACGCGATTGGAACGATGTCATTTGGGCGATTTCAACCAACGTCGATCCAGGGCGCGATTTGACAGTTATTGAAGGCACCCCTATTGATTATTTGGATTTTGCTTCACCTGAATCTGGCTTAGGCGGAAAAATGGGAATTGATGCAACAACCAAAATGGAACCGGAAACGCATAGAGAATGGGGTCAAAAGATACGCATGACGGATGATATTATTGAAGAAGTGTCATCGAAGTGGGGGAAATACGGATTGCCCGGTTCTGGTAAGCCTATTTGGAAACCTAAAACCTAAGGTAAAGCCTTGCGTTGAGGGTTACACGGCTTGGAGAATATAATTGCCCCCAGCAATCCATGTGCCTTCTTCTTTTTCTAGATTACAAGGCTCAAACACTTTGATTTCTAACCAGATTTTGCCGCAACAGAACGTATACATTCGAGGGAATGAGTGTAAAGGCATGTATCTTATAAAAGATAAACCTGTCCCTCTAAATGTTTGGTAGAAAAGGCAAATAAAGCTTTATCAGATGCATGGTTTTTGAGACTTTCAAAAAGCGCTTCCAAGGACCCTGCATAAATCAGTACTTCGGTTGAAATGAACAGATCATACTGCGCATCTAAAGCCTCCATACAGGTAACTAATTCACCCACATATGTGGCGTATACATCTTCTTTTCTTCATCTTTTTGCTCATGTTCTCTGATAAATCAACACCAATAACCCGATCAACTAAATCTTTGAACGCCACCCAAACAAGCCCTGTCCCAAAGCCTAGATTGATCGCGCTGGCGTAGGTTTTATTACCCCCATCAAATTTCAGCAATGCATCACAAAGCGCTACTGGAGTTCTATACTCTAGATCACTAACCAGCTTTTCCTCGAACATATCGGCATAGGCGTTAAAAAACCCCTGAACAAATTTTTTTGGCGCAGTTTTAGATGTGGTTCCGGTCATTGAGTTCAAATAATGCTGCGCAGTGTGATAGTTCGGATCAATTTTCAAGGCCTGTTCAAGAAAAGATATCGCCTCGTCCTGTTTGTTTTGTCCCTTGAGGATAAGTCCTAAATTACAATAGGGTGTCGCCAGCCCGGGATTTAGGGCTACGGCTTTTATTAAATTAATTTCCGCGGCATCCAAACCTTTCAGACTTTTTTTGCACAATACCTAAATGCTCATGCACTTACCCATATTCAGGTTTAATTTGAACTGCCTTCTGAAAACAACAAACCTCTTCTGCCGGGTCTCCAGTCTCCATTAACAAACAGCCTAGGTTCTAATGGGCTTCAGCAAAATCAGGGAAGCTTTCTACGGTAGAAAGGGCTTCGTCCATGCGCCTCAGGCATTCGCGTACGCGACCAATATTCATCAGCGCAATTTTATGACCTGGCTTTAGTGCAAGGGCTTTTTAAAAATTTACAACGGCCTCTTCCGAGCGCCCCTTCTGGCTATATACATTTCTTAAACTAGCATACGCATCGACAAAATT
>JAPKAX010000300.1 GCA_028825025.1 Rhodospirillales bacterium
CCCATCTTGTAATTCACGCTTTCCTTCACAGTATTGCTTAGTTTTTCAGTCGTCATCCCGAACATAACTATTTGTACTTCAATTGATTGTTCCATGTATCTGTAATATAACACTGCTAAGCGGGTGATGGACTTAGACAGGGCAAAAGTTGCCTTCAAAATACTTAATATTAAATACTTAGGTTAGCATAGTTTGATCACGTTCCGTCCCGACCACCGTTATCTGATTGTTTTTGGGGCTTGTTTAACCCAGTTCACTGTCATCGGATGGGTGGTTTCCTACGGGCTTTTTTTCAAAACCTTTGAGACAGAGTTTGGCTGGTCTCGTACCTTGTTGTCTGGTGGTTTTTCCCTAGCATTTCTAGTAATGGGTCTCTTGGCAGCATTTGGAGGGCAGCTGAGTGATCGCTATGGTCCGAGGCTCGTTCTTGCCTTTACTGGAACCATGTGTGGTCTGGGGTTTATTTTGCTGTCACAGATGAACCACGCTTGGCAGCTGTTATTAGTGTTTGGTTTATTTATTGGTACGGGGATGAGCACCCATGATGTTGTAACTCTTTCGACTATTGCTCGTTGGTTCAAAAACAGGCGTGGGGTCATGACCGGCATTGTAAAGGTTGGAACTGCGGCGGGACAGTTTACCATTCCGCCTATCGCGGCAGTTCTATTGATCACTTATGGATGGCGCTCCACGTTCATGATAATGGGATTTGCCGCCATAATCTTGTTACTATTTGCCGCCTGGGCTATAAAGGCCCCTTCAACGAAAACAAGCACTAATAACTCTGATACGATGTCCGGCTACAGTTTTGCCCAAGCCCGCCGTACTCAGATTTTTTGGATAATTTGCGCCATTGAGTTCCTATTTCTCCCGTCATTAGCAACCATTCCCCTCCATATTGTTGTGCACGGCATGGACTTGGGAATGACCACGACTGTTGCAGCAGCACTTGTATCTACTATGGCGGCCAGCAGCGTTCTAGCACGTTTAGCTGTAGGATCATTTTTTGACAGAGTTGGGGGAAAAGTAACCATTATCCTATGTTTGGTACCTCTGTTAGGTAGTCTATTAGCTTTGCTAGCTATTGATACACCAAATCCCCTGTTTCCCGTAATGATCGTTTATGGCTTTGCCCATGGTGGACTATTCACCGTTATGTCGCCGACCATCGCAGAATATTTTGGTTTGAAAGCCCATGGAACCTTATTTGGCTCAATCATTTTCTTTGGCACCATCAGTGCTGCAACTGCACCCATTTTAGCTGGGTATATTTTTGATACAACGGGAAGTTATTCCATGATGTTCAGAATTCTTATAGTGATGGCATCTTTAGGCCTGATATTGACTTTGATACTACCAAGGAAGAGCCTTAAAAAACACTGAGAGGTATTTGGTTCAATTCATACCGCGCTGCTGCCTCGACAGAAGCACTGCTCGTCCTCGTTGGTTCCGATCCTGTTCGGTGTGAAGGGGAAACTTATGACCGTTACAAACGGTTAATCGCAGTTTATTATAGTGGCACTGTAAATCTCAATGCTGAATTGGTTCGACTGGGGTGGGCAATGGCTTACCATAAATATTCCAAATACTACGTTTCAGCGGAGAAGGAAGCTCTAACGGCTCAGCGTAGTATGCGGGAAGGGGAATTAGTTACCACAACTACATAGAATAAACGTCACGCATTCTCTCCACTAAATAATCATTAGCTGAAAATCAAAATGCTTCACTTGTTACTTAGGAATTGCCATTTCCCAAGAAGAGCGATTAGTTTTTCAGGTGCTTCCATCGGCGTCATGTGACCACAATCTTCTATAATTTCCAACTTGGCGTCGGGTATGCCGTTTGCAAGTTCTTGGGCTTCTTCTAACGACCGCAATTTATCCTGACGTGACCAGATAACCAAAGTTGGGCATTTAATTTCACCAAGGGTAGGAATGCCGTTAGGACGTTCCAATCCAAGTTGGTTTAGGAAAGAGGTTTGTCCTAATCGCAGGGCCATGTCCTGCATTTCCTGTAGCAATTCTTCATCGTTGCACTTCTCTGGGTGTAGGGCTTTTTGACGAGCCTTGCGTGACAAGCCTTGAAATCCATTTTGCTCCGTGATGCCGATCACTAACCTGTTTCGTTTAATGGTTTTAGCATTACTTGGTCGTGCTGATGTGTTGGCTAAGATCAATGCTGTGACCCGTTCAGGTGCAGCCAAGGCTATATGCCGCGCGACATATCCACCCATTGAAAACCCCATGAGAATAAACTGCGTTGGCGCGGTGTCCAACAAACGTTGCGCCATGCTATCCAAGGTCACATTTTGGCTTTGATCGGTGAAGGTGTAACTGTCAAAATTAGGTAGCATCCGCGACCAGAGGCCACCATCATTCATGAATCCCGGACAAAGAGCAAAATGCCGTGTATCGTATTTTGAAATACATACTCTGCTCACACGAAAACTCTCAATACATTTAAAAACCAACCGAAATTATATTTCTAGAATAAGGGGTCAGCAATTGAACTGAATATAATATAACACCCTTCTCCCCTCCCTCTATTTAATTATTATTATTAATTAAAATATTTAAATAACGATAAGTAGTTTATGAGTTGGTTAAATTCAATTATTCTTTAGAGTTAGTAATCCACTCAACAACGCAAAGGGATATGCGGGAGTTCACGCATGAGGACTTTGATCTGGTAAGTCTGGGGGCAGGACACATACGCTTACTATCTTTCGTGCACTAGGTAAGACAATCAGTTGAATTGGACAAGTAACAACCCAGCTCTTTCCCCACGCACTCATCCAAGATGCCATGAAATCCTCAGAAAAAGAAATTGCACTATGTGTGGAAACGCCAGAGATAATGAATGCCATCATAATTGATACAAACAGGGCAAATATAATTGGTTCGAAACGGGAGCTTGGGTCTGAGAATACGTTCACTAACTTCCGTGCCATTGGGACGACAGTCAGTAAGATTGGGAAAGCAATAGGCCAGCTCTTTCCCCATGCCACCATCCAAGACGTGAAAAAACCCTCAGAAAAAGAAATGGTACTGAATGTGGAGATGCCAGCGACAATACACGACATCGTAAGCGATACAATCAAGCTGAATAAAATCGGTGCAAAACGGGAGGGAAGTTTCATTCTTTTTGGTCGGCCTGTTCTTGTTTCTAGTTTCTTAAGTTATTTGCACTTAGAGACAGACGCCATTGCTTCGGCAAAAACAATTGCTGCTGGATTAACCTTATGGTGTGGATTTTATTCAGCTTGATTGTTTCACTTACGATGTCGTGTATTGTCGCTGGAATTTCGAC
>JAPKAX010000057.1 GCA_028825025.1 Rhodospirillales bacterium
TAAAATTACTGATCAATACGGAGGTGTGGTAACTCACTTTCAGGGGGACTTGATACTGATTAAATTTAATGCCGTCGCACCTGATTAAAATCATGTGTCGAACGCTATGAATACAGCTATTGAACTGTGTCGATTATGGCAAACTGAGCTATTTTTCGACGGAGGAAACTTACTAACGCGTTGTGGTGTGAATACTGGTGAGATCGTTGTTGGCGCGATTGGTTCTAAAGCTCGATTAATTTTTACAATTCAAGGAGGTGACGCAAATATTGTGACCCGCCTAGAGCAGCTGAACAAACAATATGACTCTTATATTTAAACGTCAAAAAATACAGTATATACATGCGATACGGAATTCGAATTTGAACTGGCTGGGGAAGTAAAAGTACGTAGTCCAGTAACACCAACCAAAGTTTACATGATTTTAAATTCTCGGGAAGCGATCAGCGCGTCAGCTAATTCAACAAACCCCGAACCTGCCTCTGATTCGGTTACATAAGCAGGCTTGTGTCTCAATTGAGATTCAAAATTCTTTAAATTAGCTACACCAACCGCATTCGGAAAATAATGAAACATCGGCTGATCATTTGGGGAGTCACCAACGAAAACAAATTTGTCTTTTTCACTTTCAATATGGCAATCAAAAACCTCGGCCATAAGATGCTTGGTCATGGTTAGTTTATCATAGTTACCGATCCAGCCATTGACATGGATTGAGCTAACCTTTGCTGTCATTCCGTTCTGTTCCATTAGTAAAACAATACGTGAAATATCAGATGCGGATAAGGGGGTAACATCTTCACAGAAATCGATTGCGATATCAGCTTCACGGTAAAGTTGGTCTGATGCTAAGGCGCAACCAGGGACATCTCCCAAAATAATTTTTGCAATTTGGGTGATCCGTTGACGGTTTTTTTTCCGCGTTTTGACATCATCTTCATAACGTTTATGGAAGGTTTTTGAGCTCGGATCATAGCGAAAATAAAACGCACCATTTTCCCCAACGATAGCGGCAACAGGCCACATGCGCGCCAAATGATCGCACCATCCTGCGGGTCTTCCGGTTACGGGAACAACAACTAACCCGTTATCATGTAAGCGCCATAAAGCTCCGTAAGCTTCAGCCGTTAAGCGGCCATGGGTGCTAACGGTATCGTCTATATCACATAGAACGTATTTAATTTTTTTTAAATGATCAGCCGGGAACTGTGATAAAGACTGCATAAATTATCTACCTCTGATGAGTAAAACGTTGTAGCTCTTTACTTATCCGCGCAAAGACCCGCCTGTTGATTTTGCAACGTTAGCAATTATTTTTGCAGCAACAGCGTCAATTTCAGCATCGGTTAAGGTTTGTTCAATGGGTTGCATTGTTACTGAAATCGCAATCGATTTTTTACCTTTACCTAAGTTTCCACCAGAAAAAACATCAAACAAAGATACGTTTGTAATCAATTTTTTGTCAGTACCAATAGCTGCATTAATAATTGCACTTGCGGCGACATCATCGTTCACAACAAACGCAAAATCACGATCAACTGCATGCAATTGTGGTAAATTCAAATGTGGCTTTCTGGCGGATGGTTTGGCTTTGGGTTTTGGTAGTGCATCAACAAAAATCTCAAATCCAATGACCTGCCCTTTTATGCCCATACGCTTTAAAAGACCTGGATGAATTTCACCAAAGTAAGCTAATTTATTTTTAGGGCCTAAGCATAAAGCACCGGAACGTCCGGGGTGATACCATGCGGGTGCTTCTGCAATTGCTTGCAGTCTTGCCGCGGGGGCACCTAAGTCGTCAAGAACCGCCAATGCATCTGCTTTGGCATCAAAAATATCAACCGTACGCGGGCCTTGGTTCCAATGTTTCGAGCCTATTTGGTTGGTCCGTATACCTGCGGCAATAATAAGTTGATCTTCTGGCAAGTCGCCTTTGAACTGAGGACCGACTTCAAACATGGCTACAGAATTCATTCCACGCGCCGCATTCCGATTGGCAGCATTTAGTAAGTTAGGCAACAAGCTCGGGCGCATCACATCTAAATCAGAACTGATTGGGTTTACTAATTTAACGGAATCAGGGGCACCACCAAATAAGTCAGCATCCGCATTAGATAAGAATGAATAAGTCACAGCTTCGACCATGCCGCGCTTGGCTAAAACGCGCCGCGCTTGGGAATGGCGTTTTTGATCGGCTAATAAAGCATTTTGTGGAAGGCCAGAATCTGCACGGACAGGAACGACTGGAATTTTATCAAACCCATAAATTCGAACAACTTCTTCAACCAAACAGGCTTCGCCAACAATGTCGCTGCGCCATGATGGAATAGCAACTTTGAACAATCCGTTATCACCACCAACGCCAAACCCCAAAACAATCAAAATACGTTCGATCTCTTCTAAGGGAATATCGATGCCACCTAACGTTTTAATTCGTTCTGGACGCAAGGCAATGTCACGTTTCCAGTTGGCTTCAGTTCCGGCATTAACAATTTCAGAAGGCTCACCGCCGCATAGATCCATGATCAAGCGTGTTGCAATTTCCATTCCTGTTTCTAGAAATGCAGGATCAACGCCGCGCTCAAACCGGAAGCGGGCATCGGAAATAACTTGTAGCTTACGCCCCGTTGTAGCTGTGCGGATGGGATCAAAATAGGCGCATTCCACATACACATCAGTTGTTGTTTCTGTACAGCCACTTGCTTCGCCACCCATAACTCCACCCAGCGCTTCAACTTTGCTGTTATCAGCAATGACGCACATGTCGGCACCCAATGTGTACTCTTTGCCGTTCAGCGCCAATAATTTTTCGCCGGGCTTTGCCATGCGCGCTTGAACGTCGCCGTCTAAATGCGCCACGTCAAATACGTGAAGTGGGCGGCCTAAATCCATAGTCAGCAGATTGGTAATATCAACCAATGCAGAGATTGGGCGCAATCCAATAGCTAGTAATTTATCTTTAAGCCACTGTGGGCTTTCGCCGTTTTGAACGCCGCGAATATAACGACCGACAAAATGAGGGCAGGCGGATTTTGTTGCTTCATCAAAGTTCAAATGAACTTGGACAGGACTTTTAAACGTTCCCGGAACAGGGCCGTTAGCTAAGGGCTTTAATGCGCCCAATCCAGCAGCGGCCAAATCGCGGGCAATACCGCGAACGCCTAAACAATCGCCCCGGTTTGGCGTAATCGCGATTTCTATGATTGGATCATTCAATCCCATTACGTCAACAACACGGTCACCGATTTTAGCGTTTTCATTTAATTCTATAATACCATCATGCTCGTCTGAAATGCCCATTTCGCGTTCTGATAAAAGCATTCCGTTGCTCATGACGCCGCGAATTTCGGTTGGCTTTAAGGTGATGTTGGTTCCGGGGATGTAGGATCCACCCGGCGCAAACACACCCCTCATTCCAGTTTTTGCATTAGGCGCGCCACAAACCAGCTCGACCTTTTCAGTGCCTGTATCGACTTGACAAACGCGCAAGCGATCCGCATTGGGATGCTGCTTTGCTTCAACCACATATCCCACAACAAAGGTTTCTAATCCCTTGGCGCGGTCCGTTACTTTTTCAACTTCAAGACCAACCATCGTTAATTTCTCAACGATTTGATTTAGGGTTGCTTGGGTGTCTAAATGCTCTTTGAGCCAGCCTACAGTAAATTTCATCGGTTCAATCCTCCGACCATGCTTGGCACATCCAAAACGCTAAACCCGTAATGGCGCAACCAACGTAAATCTGATTCATAGAATGTCCGTAAATCGGGGATACCGTATTTCAGCATGGCCATGCGCTCGACACCCATGCCAAAAGCGAAGCCCTGGTATTTGGTGCTATCGATGCCGCAGTTTTCAAGAACGTTAGGGTTGACCATGCCACAGCCCAAAATTTCCATCCAATCGTCACCGCGGCCAATGCGGATTTGACCGTTTTCGCGAATGCAGCCAATGTCGACTTCGGCGCTGGGTTCGGTGAACGGAAAATAGCTTGGTCGGAAACGAACGGGTAAATCCTCAACGCCAAACAACGCGCGGCAAAATTCAATGATGCAGCCTTTTAAGTGGCCCATGTGGGTTTTCTCGTCGATCCACAAACCTTCGATTTGGTGGAACATAGGCGAATGGGTGGCGTCGTAGTCACATCTGTAAGTGCGGCCCGGAACAATAATCCGAAACGGCGGTTTGTTGTTCATCATGGTGCGAATTTGAACGGGACTTGTATGGGTCCTTAAAACTTTGCGGTTCTCAACATCACCCGGCAAATAAAAGGTGTCATGTTCTTGGCGGGCGGGGTGATCGGGCGGAATATTTAGCGCTGTAAAGTTATGCCAATCATCTTCAATGTTGGGACCTTCTGCAACAGTCATTCCCATTTCACCCAAAATCGCAACCATTTCGTCGATGGTTTGGCTGATCGGATGAATGCGGCCTTCTTCTTCAGGGCGAACGGGTAAGCTGATGTCGACGCGTTGTTCGGTTAACTGCGCGTTTAAGGCATCGTCTTCCATGGCAACTTTGCGCGCATCTAAGGCGGTGGCAACTTCATCCTTAAGAACGTTCAGCGCTTGACCAGCGGTCCGGCGGGCCTCTGGGTCCATCGTACCCAAGTCCTTCATCTTGGCTGTAATTTTGCCTTTTTTGCCGAGCGCGGTAACGCGGATTTGTTCAAGCGTTGCCAAATCGGGGGCCGCGTTAACGGCGTCCATTAATTCCGATTTCAGAGTGTCCAAATTATCCATATCGCGTTACTCATTCCCCAAAAATGACGAACGAGAGCCTCCGCAAAGGCGGCTCCCGTTCCCAATGACTTGTAAGCGGTTGTGGCGCTTAAGCGGACTTGGCGAGAGCGGCCTGAGCCTGATCTACCAATGCCTTAAAGGCTTCTGGCTCGTGGATAGCAATATCGGATAGGACCTTGCGATCAACTTCGATTCCAGCTTTGCTCAAACCATGCATAAACGATGAATACGTTATACCGTAAAGGCGGGTTCCAGCGTTGATCCGTTGAATCCACAATGCCCGGAAAGTTCGCTTCTTAGCGCGGCGATCGCGGTATGCGTATTGGCCAGCTTTCTCGACCCGCTCAACGGCAGCCCGGAAAACGTTTTTATTACGGCCGATATAGCCTTTGGCTTTCTTTAATACTTTTTTGTGACGGGCGTGGGTAGTTACGCCTCTTTTGACTCTTGCCATGAAATTAGTTCCTTAAGATTAACGGGTTAGGCGTTGGGCATATAAGATTTAACGAGACGCGCATCAGCAGCACATAAAATCATTGTGCCTCGAGCGTTTCGAATCATCTTCTGAGAGCGTTTGCTCATACCGTGCTGCTTACCTGCAGCGGCGGCGCGTACCTTACCTGTACCGGTTATCTTGAACCGCTTTTTGGCGCTGGATTTCGTTTTCAGCTTGGGCATTTCGTCTTCCTAACATTATCTGGACGCCTAATTAAAAGCATTATTGGTCAACACTAAAGCGGCTGGGCATGCCCTGCCGGACCGCTCGGAAGTTCGGTTTATAGCCCCAGACAAGGGTGGATAGCAAGTGATTTGCAGGAAATCACATAGATTGCCAGAATTCAGGCTAAAAACCGAAAATAAACTATAAATAGGAAATTAATCTTGACAAATAAAAACAATGTGCCGCAATCTCTATTAACGAACAGGACACCTGTATCTAAAATCATCTACTATCAAAACTTGGTGACGGTTTTTTTGTGCTGAATTCTGTAAATTACAGCATCATAAGCCAGGCAATAACAAGGTTGACGTACATGGCGACGCGATCCCTTTGCTGATCCGGTTTGTTCAAATCAGATTCACCCACGCCAAAAACAATTATGGTTAGGTGCTCGCGGCTTTTGGGCGGTGACGTTAAAAGATAGCCTCAAACGGGGCTGAATTTAGAACGTCTTGAGTGCTTAGGTCGTTCAAGTCAGTGCGGGTGAAAATTGCCGTTTTTTGGCCCTTTGGTGCGCATAGTTTCGGATCCGATTCATTTGAAAACAACACGACTGAGGGGCAATGTGCTGCAGATGCCATATGCATGGGTCCGGTGTCGTTTCCAACCGCTATTTTAGCATTTTTGGCCAAACCAATGATCTCAATCAGGCTGGTTTGACCGGTTAAATTGATGGCATCGGGGGCGATGGCTTTAATGTGTTCTGCTAAGTTACTTTCCGACGGGCTTCCCAATATGACAGGGGTGATACCTTTTAAATTTATCTGTGCCGACAATTCGGTGTAGCGATCAACCGGCCAACGTTTTGCTGGGCGATGGGCGGCTCCACCCGGAACCAAAAGCCCATACGATTTGGGTAAATTGAAATGTGACACATCCGCATTCATTTGACTTAAATCGGTGGGTGGAACCAAATAAATACCCGACATATTTAATTGTTCGCGTTGGCGGTCTTGGGTGTGCATGAAATCGCGGTTGGGGTTCTTATGGGGATGCGAGCAGCCTTTGGCAATGCCGGACCATTCGGGCTTGGTGGAATTTGGAAAGAGCCTAAAATACGACGAGCTGCGTTCTGAAGTTTGTAAATCATAAACCCGCGCGAACTGCCCCAAACGTAGACGCGAGCGTAAAGCCAGCCATTTGCCGACCTGATAAAGCCGAGGCCGATCATCAATCCAAACAGCATCGACAGATCCTGATTCCAAAGCAAGCTGTTCATAGGGATGTGTTGTCAGCAAGGTTATATGAGTACCGGGGTGGTGGTCCCTAATGGCTTTCATAGGGCCTAAGGCTTGAATGAAATCGCCCAAGGCACCCAGTTTGATAATAAGGATGTTTTGGTTGTCAAAAAGGGCGCTCATGATTTGAATTAGGGGGCTTTTTTAAGCGTTAGGACTTCGTTGTACACATCCAAAGTTTTAGCGCACATGGTGTCTTTCGAAAACCGCTTATGAACATTCTCAATCCCTTTTTTTGACAGAATATTGCGTTGCTCAGGTGTTAAATTAAGCGCTTTATCGAGCCTTTTAGCGAGCGCATCAACGTCGCCGGGAGGGACGAGCCAACCAGTTTCATTTTCGATAACGGTTTCTTGCGCGCCACCGTGGGCAGTAGCAATAACCGGGCGACCTAGGCTTTGAGCTTCAATAACTACGCGGCCAAAAGCTTCGGGATCGGTTGACGCCGAAACCACAATATCAGTTAACATGTAGGCGGCGGGCATGTCGTTGCAATGATCAACAATACGGACAATCTCGCCTAAGCCATGATGTTCAACCAAACTTTCTAATTCTTGGCGGTAATCGTCGCGGCCTTGGGCATCACCCACTAACAAACAGCGAATATCGCGCCGGGCAAGTTGCTTAATGGCATCAATGAATACGGTTTGGCCTTTCCAGCGGGTTAAGCGGCCGGGCAGCATGATCACCGGAAGACCATCTTCTAAGCGCCATTTATTGGCCAAGGCAACAACCCGTTCGGCTGATACCTGTTTGGGGTCGAACCGCAATAAATCTACGCCCCGATGGATGACGCGAATTTTGTTTATCGGGACCCCATAAATACGCCGCATATGCCCCGCGATGAAACGCGAATTGGCAATGATGATATTGCCTGATGTCATAATTTTATTGTATTTTCGCTTTAAAAAATTACCAACGGAATAAGTGCCATGGAAGGTAATGACCAATGGCTTTCCACATTGTTTGGCGGCAAAATAAGTGCTCCATGCGGGGGCGCGCGACCGCACATGGACAACATCAACATGTTTTTCTTTGATTAGTTTTACCAGCCGCCCAAAATTGGCGTACATAACAAACGGATTTTTGGAATGTACGGGCATTTCAATGTGTTCGCCTTGAGCACGTTCGATTTCATATACCATGTTGCCGCCATTGGATACAACAAGAGCGCGTCCCCCGGCTTCAACGATCGCTTCGGCAATTTCAACTGTGCTGCGCTCGACGCCGCCGGTATTTAAGGCCGGTAAAACTTGTAGAACGGTTGTCATGTGTTCAGAATTAGGTGTAGGGTTTCCGTCGCCATCGTTTAATGGGCGTTCCTTTTGACCAATATCGGTGTTAATGTCTGAGTTCTTGTTCATCAGATACGTATACCATAACCCTAACTAAGGTGCCCACAATGGACACACAACAAAACGCTTCTGCAGCATTTCTAAATCGCAAAGATGGATCAACTATCGCCTACCACCGAAGTTCTGGCAAGTCTCCCGGTGTTGTCTTTTTGACAGGTTTTAAGTCTGACATGACAGGGAGTAAAGCCATAGCTTTGGAAACGTATTGTCAGCAACGCGGTCAGGCCTTTTTGCGATTTGATTATACGGGTCATGGCCAATCATCTGGTGCCTTCGAAGGTGGCTGCATTGGGCAATGGGCCGATGATGCGGTGTATGCAGTTGATCAATTAACGGAAGGTCCGCAACTTCTTGTGGGCTCTTCTATGGGCGGGTGGATCATGCTGTTAGCGGCTTTAAAGCTGACCGAACGGATCGCGGGATTGGTTGGTATTGCAGCGGCTCCTGATTTTACGGAAGATTTAATGTGGGAAGGATTATCGGGCGCGCAACGCCAAGACGTGGCTCAAAATGGATACGTTGATTTACCAAATTGTTATGACGGCCAAGAGCCGTATCGGATTACCCATAAATTGATTAAAGATGGTAAAAAACATTTATTGTTAACAAGCCCCATCGCCCTTGATATGCCAATTCGACTAATTCAAGGCGTTAAAGATGAAGACGTGCCATGGTCAACGGCGGGGCGGATTATGGAGCAAGTGACATCTGATGATGTGGAAGTGACATATGTTAAATCAGGCGACCACCGATTATCTGAACCCTATGATTTGGCCCGCCTAACCCGTACACTAGATGGGTTGTTGGATTAGGGTCTAGACCCTAGGTTTCGGTCTCCATATCAAAAATCGCTTTTAAGCCGTCACGGTACGTTGGGTATTTTAACTGAACACTTAATTCGGATGTAATGCGGGTGTTATCAACGCGGCGATTGTCTTGCCAAAAAGACAACGCCATGGGGCTCATGTCTTGGGCGGCGACTTCATAGGGGACTGCGTTTGGAACGGGAACGTCTAATAATTTACAGGCATAAGCTGTCACGTCCGCCGGGGGGGCTGCTTCGTTATCGCAGACATTATATATGCGCCCCGGGTTTGGACAGGCCACTGATTGGGTAATGGTGTTGGCGATATCAGCAACATGAATGCGTGAAAACTGATGGCCCGGTTTGTTGATCCGCCGGGCGCGACCCTTTTGCACCTGATCAAGTGCACTTCGCCCCGGACCATAAATTCCCGGCAAACGGAAGACGTGAACAGGAACATCATTTTTATGAAATAAATTCAACCATTCCGTTTCTGCGTTCAAACGACTTTGGCTGCGTGGTGAAGTGGGGTTTGTTGTTGCGGTTTCATCAACCCATTCCCCATCAGTATTTCCATAAACACCCGTCGTTGATAAATAGCCAACCCATTGCAAAGATTTAAGCTTTAAAATGTCGTTTTTGTGCCATTTAAGGGTCGGGTCTTGATCCGTGCCCGGGGGAATGGAAATCAAAATATGACTGATACCTGCCAAAGCATCAGATGCCAATTCCATAGGCTGATCCCCGGTAAACATATGGATGGCGGGGTTTGAATTGTCTGATTGTGAGGTGCCGGAAACGTTCCAGCCGACTTGTTTAAGCTGATTAGATAAAACGTTGGCGCAGTAGCCTAGGCCAAAACAAAACAGGTGCTGATCTTTTAACATCACTTTTATCCATTAATGCTTGTCAGTCCCTCTTATACCCCGGCACATTGCCATGGCAATGAATAGATTTATATCCATATTAAAAATCACAGCTTTGCTGATGATTTTTTGGGCGCAATTTCAAGCGCAAGCTGCAGAGATTGACCACGCTAATGAATATCGATCTTGCATGAAAGAGGCGTTACGCGACCCGAATAAAGCTTACGTTGGGGCTGTAAGGTGGAAAGATTTAGGCGGCGGAAACGGGGCAGAGCATTGCGCAACTATGGCTCTGATTGGCATGGCGTTCTATAAAGATGCCGCGGTGCGCTTGGAGGCTTTAGCTCAATCCAGCAAACGAAAAGCCGCCTTAAAAGCTCAATTGTTAGGCCAAGCCGCCCAAGCGTGGTTACTGGATGGAAACCCTGGCCGCGCCGAAGCCACCGCATCGGCTGCTTTGGCGCTGGATCCAAACAATTCAGATTTGTTGATTGACCGGGCGCAGGCAAAAGCGGCGCTTAAAGATTACGTGGGTGCGCTCAATGATCTGGATAAAGCGCTGTCGGTTGATAGCAGTCAGATCGATGCATTTGTGTTTAGGGCGACGTCCAAACGGTATTTGGATGATTTGGCAGGAGCGCTGGATGATTTGAATGCCGCTCTTGCCTTAAATAACAGTCATGCCGATGCTTTGTTAGAGCGTGGGATTTTATACCGGCTACAAAACAATAACGACGCCGCACGCCAAGACTGGTTGATGGTGCTCAGCATAGCGCCGCAATCGAGCGCTGCCGCAATTGCCCAGAAAAATTTAGAACGGATGGATGTGAAGACGCAGTAAAGCTTCGGCTCATTTATGTTGCCGCAAAGCCGCGTTCGAGATTGGTGCCATTCCTCTGGTTTTGCTCTAGCGGCTACGGGCTGAACGCTGGGTCATGGTTGGGCTAGCTTTGGTGTTCCCGGAATTAGCGGACCCAAAGGTTTTGGCTATTTCTGGTTTTGAATTATCCAACCCACTTGGAGCCCCATCAGCGGCAACTCGCTTGAGGGTTTTCTTAACGCCGGGTTTTCTGTTCGGTTTTTTATTCTTAGGCATATGTTTTCTCCGTAGAGTTAATATTCAATAATAAGAGTACGCGTTTATCTTTATAATGCAAATAATGCTAAGATGCCGTATGTCCGTCAGAAATCTAAATCACGGTAGTGTTTAGGTGGGGGCGCGCCGGGGATGTGGTCTTCTAGGATTGGACGAAAACTTGGGCGCGATTTTATCCGCGAGTACCAATCACGTGCTGCTGGGTAGTCGTTCCAAGGTACATCGCCTAAATAATCGATGGTCGATAAATGAGCGCTGGCGGCTAAGTCAGCGATAGTTAAGTTGTCCCCCGCCAGCCAATTACGGCGATCAACCAAGTAGCTAATATAATTTAAATGGGTGTGGATATTGGCGTGCCCGGCGCGCACAACTTGGCTGTCGGGCTCGCCCAATCCTAAAAACCGCTTCATCATTTTTTCAGTGACCAAGTTTTCGGTAACTTCGATGTTAAATTTGCGGTCAAACCAATAAACAAGCCGCCGGGCTTCGGCGCGTTCCAGTGGGGTCGTTCCAAATAACGACGGTTCGGGTTGAATTTCGTCTAAATATTCAACAATTACATCACTGCCAGATAAGGCGATGCCATTTTCTTCGATTAAAACCGGAATTTCACCTGTTGGATTGAGCGCTAAAAACTCTTCGCGCCGTTCCCATACGTTTTCTGTGCGCATTTCGAACGCTATACGCTTTTCTAATAACGCCAAGCGGACTTTCCGACAAAAGGGGTTTAACCACAAATGATAAAGCGTAAGCATGGTTTAGCCTTTATATATGTGCGTTATAAGGGGCATATCGCAATAAAGTGAAGTGATCGTCATTGGCATAGGGTGGGTTATTCCGTTAAAAAATAGTGATATTATTTTTAATATAGCTGGAGAACATTAAATGCTGATTAAAATGACTAAGGCTTCGGACATAAAATCATCTGAAATTACACCAAAAGCAGTATTTGATGATCGCCGTCGTTTTTTAAAGACGGCTGCACTTGCAGGGCTCGGGTTTGCGGCGGGCTCCATTGCGCCGTCATCGTTTGCCAATGAAGGCCGGAGGAAAAAGTTAATCGGGATTGAACCCAGCAAGTGGACCCAAAAATCGGTTGGGGAAAAGCTGACGGATTACGAATCGGTAACGAGCTATAATAATTTTTATGAATTCGGCACCGGCAAACAAGACCCTTTAACCTACGCCAAAGATTTTAACCCCAAGCCGTGGTCTGTGGTTGTCGATGGGGAAGTTGAAAACCCGGGCACCTATTCCTACGAAGATTTAGTCAATCCACATACCTTGGAAGACCGGGTTTATCGGTTCCGGTGCGTTGAAGCGTGGTCCATGGTTGTGCCGTGGGTGGGTATTGGTTTGGCCGATATGTTCAAGCGTTTTGGACCGAAAAATGATGCAAAATATGTCGCGTTTGAGACCTTAAATGATCCGGACCGCATGTATGGGCAGCGCCGCCGCGTGCTGGAATGGCCTTACCGCGAAGGGTTGCGCATGGATGAAGCCATGAACCCCTTGAGCTTCATGGCAGTTGGGTTATATGGGGAAGAATTGCCAAATCAAAATGGCGCTCCGATCCGCTTGGTCACACCTTGGAAATATGGATTTAAAAGCATCAAATCAATTGTCCGGATTTCGTTTACTAAAACGCAGCCACCAACATCGTGGAATATGTCAGGACCACGGGAATATGGGTTTTATTCAAACGTAAACCCTGAAAAAAGCCATCCCCGCTGGAGCCAAGCCAAAGAACGCCGGATTGGTGAATTTTTAAAACGCCCCAGTTTAATGTATAATGGCTATGGCGAAGAAGTCGCATCAATGTATGTTGGCATGGATTTGAATAAGTTTTATTGAGCCCGCAGACTTAATGACACAAGACAAACTAATTCAACGCGTCCTTAAACCCCTTGTTTGGATGTTATGCTTAGCCCCCTTGTTGGGCTTGGCGGGACTTGCGTATACGGACGGGATGACGGCTAATCCCATCGAGTTTTTAAACCGCTATTTGGGTGAATGGGCGCTTAAGTTTTTGCTGTCTGCGCTGATGATTACGCCGCTTAAAATAGTCACCGGGTGGGCTGGGTTTACCCGGTTTCGCCGTTTACTAGGGCTTTTTGCTTTCTTTTATGCTGTTTTGCATCTGTTGAGTTACGTTGGCCTTGATCAGTTCTTTAACTGGAAAGACATCTGGACCGATTTGATTAAACGCACCTACATTACTGTTGGTTTAGGGGCGTTTATTATTCTGGCTGTGCTGGCTGCAACATCGACCAAAAACACGATCAAAAAATTGGGCGGTAAAAACTGGAACCGGCTTCATAAATGGGTGTATGTTGCGGGCTTTGGCGGCTGTTTGCACTTTTTCATGATGCGCAAAGGCGTTCAGGCGGAACCGCTTTTTTACGCCGGGTTTTTAGCTCTGCTATTGATCTATCGATGGCTCTATTATTTAAAAAAGCAGCGTCAACGGGCGGGTAAAACAGCGCCAGCGGCCCTTTAAAATAGAGACCTAAGCCGTAGCTTAATCTTTAACGGCCTTTAAAACGTTTAACAATTTGCGGTCTCGTTCGGCTTCCAAATCATCAATGGTTCGCGAACCGGCTTCGTCTTTTAAGCCGGCAACGATTGTATCGCATAGGTCTTGAGTCAATTCAGGCTCGCCTTGCATGGTTTTCCACCATTCTTCCATCGCAGGGCCAAAATGACTGTAAAACTTCTCGAACCCACCTTTGCCCCCGGTCAGGTTGAAAATCATATGCGGCCCCATTACGGCCAAGCGCAATCCAGGCCCTTGGCTCATGGCGGCATTAATGTCTTCAATTGATGCTAAATCATTGACCACAGCCAATGTGGCTTCACGCCAAAGCGCTGCTTGTAAGCGGTTTGCTAAATGGCCGCGTACTTCTTTCCGGATCAAGATCGAATGTTTGCCGATGTGTTGATAAAACCCCATGGTCCATTCGGTAACGGCGGGGTCGGTCTTTTGACCGGCAACCACTTCAACCAACGGAATTAAATGCGGTGGATTAAACGGGTGGCCAACAACAAAGCGGTGGGCCGTATCAATACTGGTAACCAAATCGCTTAAAATCAGTCCGGATGTGCTAGTAGAAAAAATCGTATGATCCGGCATGGCATGATCGATTTTGGCGTAGAGTTCTTGTTTGATCTCTAGGCGTTCTGGTGCATTTTCTTGCACAAAATCGGCGTTCGCAACGCAAGATTCTGGACTGTCATTAAAAGTTAGGGCGGTTTTAGATGCATTTGAGGCGAGCCCAAGAGATTCTAATTGTGGCCAAGCTGTATCAACGAAGGTGCGCAACCGGCCTTTCCATCCATCAGCAGGGTCCCATGCCGATACACTGTAGCCTTGTGCTAAAAAGTACGATACCCAGCTGGCCCCCATCGTTCCAGTACCTAAAACGGAAATGTTTTTGACTTGATCAAAGGGGAGATAAGTAAACATGAGAAACCTTTATTTTAGGCGATTTTTAAATCGGCTTTAGTGTGGACCGTCATGATAACTTCATCGTCCAAAGCCTGCACCTTCTTTTTGGCGGAAATTGCGACATCAATACCCTTATTGCGATAATAACAGATTAAAGCGTCTTTTAATTCGAGCTCGTTCAAATCAACTTGGCCAATTTTGGAGGCAGAATTTTTAATAAACACAATCCGCAGCGCGCGATCCGGTTCGTGCCTGACAACAATGTCTTGAGGCATAAACTCTGCCATAAATGACCAATAAGCGATAAATAATGGCTGGCAACAAGAAACAGTCTCGCCATGTCAAAACGTAGATCGATCAATTTTTGGCATTTGTCCCTCATTTGTGTGCAGATTTTAGAACCCACATTCATAACTGAGGAAACTTAACGGGCGGTCAATTACGAAGGCAACATCTTTCTAGTGTGCTTCATCCCAGTTGGCACCTATTCCGGTATCGACAACCAATGGCACGTCAAGGATAGCAGCGCTTTCCATGGATATTTTTACGACTTCAATTGTTTTTTCCATTTCAGTGTCGGGGACTTCAAAAATCAATTCATCGTGGACCTGCAACAGCATTCGGGCATTTAGATTAGCAGTCTCAAGTGCTTCCGGCATTCGCAACATCGCGCGTTTTATGATGTCGGCAGCGCCGCCTTGGATGGGGGCATTAATGGCTGCGCGTTCGGCCATGTTACGTAAATTAGGGTTCTTTTCGTTGATCCCTTTGACGTGGCATTTCCGACCAAACGGTGTCATCACATAGCCATAGGTGCGAGCTTCTTCCTTGGTGCGGTCCATATAAGCGCGAATGCCGGGATAGCGTTCAAAATAGGCATCGATATATTGGGCAGCTTCAGAATTAGAAATCCCCAGTTGTTGGGCCAAACCAAAGGCCGAAATACCATAAATAATACCAAAATTAATTGCTTTCGCGTTGCGTCGCACCATTGGATCCATGCCTTCGATGGGCACTCCAAAGACTTGCGCTGCGGTAATGGCATGAATATCCAGACCTTCGTGAAAAGCGTCTTTCAAGGCGTCAATTTCTGCGGTGTGGGCAAGTAAACGCAGCTCAATTTGTGAATAATCGGCGGAAAGTAACGTCATACTCTTGTCAGCTATAAAGGCTTTGCGAATTTTGCGGCCTTCTTCTGAGCGCACAGGGATGTTTTGCAAGTTAGGATCAGACGATGCCAAGCGCCCCGTCGATGCGACGGCTTGCGAATACGACGTGTGAATGCG
>JAPKAX010000058.1 GCA_028825025.1 Rhodospirillales bacterium
CGTATGCACCTTGGAACTACATCAGCTCTATTGGCGCAGTGATTTCCGCTGTGCATACGGATCTGGGTAGTCAGGAATACGACGAGGCATTCCAGCTAGGCCCGAAAAGTGCTGTGGGAAGAACAGAACATTAACCCCAACAAAGAACACCCAGAACTGCAACTTGGACAACGCTCTTGGGTACTGCTTACCAGACATTTTACCAATCCAGTAATAGAACCCTGCAAACATGCCCAAAATAGCAGCGACACCCATCACATAATGGAAGTGAGCGACGACGTAATATGTATCGTGGAAAACCAAATCAGCACTGGCGTTCGCCAATGTAATTCCAGTAACACCACCAACAACAAACAAGAAGATAAAGGCTAATGCATAAAGCATAGGCACTTCCATCTTGATCGAGCCACCCCACATTGTAGCCAACCAACTGAAGATTTTAACACCTGTTGGGACCGCAATAACCATCGTAGCAACCGTGAAATACGCCCGCGTATCAACATTAAAGCCAACAGTGAACATGTGGTGTGCCCAAACAACAAACCCGACTGCGCCAATAGCGGCCATCGCGTATGCCATTCCCAAATAACCAAACACAGGCTTTTTGGAGAAGGTTGAGATGATTTGGCTAATAATACCAAATGCAGGAAGAATAATGATGTAAACTTCAGGATGGCCAAAGAACCAGAATAAGTGCTGCCACAAAACGGGGTCACCACCAGCGCCGGGATCAAAGAAGTGTGTACCGAAGTTACGATCGGTCAATAGCATGGTCAATGCGCCTGCAAGTACTGGCAATGCTAACAATAGCAAGAATGCTGTAATCAAGATCGACCATACGAACAAAGGCATCCGGTGGATAGTCATTCCCGGTGCACGCATGTTAAAAATAGTCACAATCAAGTTGATCGCACCCAAAATGGATGAAGCACCTGCAACGTGAAGGGCTAAAATACCAAAATCAACAGAAGGTCCTGGATGAAATTCCTGAGACGACAAAGGCGGGTAAACCGTCCAGCCTGTTCCAGCACCATCACCAACAATAGCTGACAACAATAATAGGATAAAGCCAGCAACTAGAAGCCAGAAGCTGACGTTATTCATACGTGGAAACGCCATATCTGGCGCACCAATCATCAGCGGCACAAACCAGTTTCCAAACCCACCAATTAAAGCAGGCATCACAACAAAGAAAACCATAATGAAGCCGTGTGCAGTAACCAGAACGTTATAGAACTGGTAATCGTCGATGTATTGAATACCAGGTTCAGCTAATTCAAGCCGAATGTACCAAGACATTAAACCACCAACAATGGAGGCAATCATGGAAATGGCTAGATATAGAGTGCCAATATCCTTGTGGTTCGTAGAGCAGAACCAGCGTGTAAAGAATGGAGGCTTATGATCATCATGATGATCGTGGGCTGCCGCTTCGTTGGACATAATCTAACCCTCTTAATTCATTAATCCAGCACTCGCGTTAGCGAGGCGGATCGGTTGTGATTTATCGGTTGAGCTGTTGTCAGCGAATTCTTCTTTCGCCTTAACTACCCACTTAGCGAAATCTGCTTTTGATAACGCTTTAATATGAATTGGCATAAGGCTGTGGCTTACACCACAGAGCTCAGAACACATGCCGTAGTAATTGCCAACAGCGAACATTTCGGTCCAAACTTCATTAACACGACCCGGCGTTGCATCCACTTTAATAGCGAGCGAAGGCATTGCGAAGTTATGAATTACGTCGTTTGACGCAATCAAGAAGCGAATTTGCGTATTGGCAGGAAGCACAAGCGGATTATCAACTGACAACATCCGGGGTTGGCCTTTCTTAAGCTCATCTTCATCAAGGGGAACACTATCGAACTCGATACCACCGTGGTCTGGATATTCATATGTCCAATACCACTGATTGCCGCTGACTTTTAATGTCATTTCAGCATCTGGTGCTTTGTCCGAGAAGTACAACGCCTTCAACGAAGGAACAGCAACCACAACCAAAATCATAATAGGAAGGGCCGTCCATAAAACTTCTAAAAGCGTATTGTGAGTAACCTTTGTGGGCACAGGATTCTTCTTTTCATTGAATCGGACCAAGATGTAACCCATCAAGCCCAAAACAAATATGACAATCGCTGTCTCAAGGATCAAGAGATAAAGGTTAAGGTCGTGAACCAGTACAGCCGTTGGCGACATTGGCTCTTGAAGCCACATTTGCCATGGCTTGGAACGCATATCTACGTCAGCCATTGCTTGACCCGAAAGAAGAACTGTAAGTCCCATTGGGATCAAAGCTAATAATCTTTTCAGCATTATTTCCATCCGAATATTTGCCGTATAAAAACATATTTAATTTCGTTGCGCGCGCAACAAAGCTCGCATAGTTTGATCTTTTTAATGGCACCTTTGCAATGTTGCAAGTCAAGGTTTGCAGGTTTTTATATTATAATGCAACTTATCTTTATTTGCTACGTTTTGGGTGACATATTTTAGTCACACTGCTTTCCCCAATTGCCGACTAAAATCAAGATATCTAGTTGCAAAACCTTGTGTCTGGGACTATAAGCGCCATCAGCTACACGATTTCAAACAAAGTCAATTAAGGGCGCAATTATATGAACAAAAATGTTTTGGTTGGCTGTATTTTAGCTGCAGTGGCAATCTTTATGTACGTAGCAATCATGTTCAAAGTGTCCTAAACAGATAAATATGTTTGAAATTCAAGACATTACGCACCTGAATGCGGCCTTAAACGCCCTGTCGGTTTTCTTTTTGCTGTTGGGTTATTACTTTATTCGCGCCGGCAATCAGGAAAAGCACAAACTCTGCATGCTAACTGCTGTGGTCATATCCGCATTTTTTCTTGTTGGGTACGTTACATACAAATTAAATTCTGGTTTTGCGAAGTTTGGCGGAGATGGCACAATACGGATATTTTACTTCTCTTTGCTGATCATTCACGTCTTTGGTGCTATTGCAATTGTTCCACTGGTCCCCTTAACTTTGTACCGGGCGCTCACCAGCAACTTTGAAAAACACAAACGATTCGCACGTTGGACTTGGCCTATATGGGTTTTCGTCGGCATTTCTGGGGTTGTTGTTTATGTAATGGCGGTTCATCTTTATCCTCATGTCCCAATCTAATACGCATATGCTCGGCGACGCCCAATCGAATCAGCGTCAACGCTGGAATATTATTGGCGGTTTTCAAGCCAGCATGGATACTCCTGCAGCCAAAAGAGAATTAAAAGGCTGGGCCGCCTTAGCTTTATTGTCGTTGGGGCTTGCAGGGGTCTTTGCTCTTTTGCTTGCCATATCACGAGTGCCGAATGTGCAATCTGTTTTCCCTTGGCCCTTACAGTTCTTCCAAAAGGGTCTGGTTATACACGTTGTTTTTTCATTCGTCGTTTGGTTTCTAAGTCTACTAGCCGGATTACTGACCGTATCGACATATCGATTATCCAACGGCTCTCCCCATGCACAAAGCTTAGGCCCAATAGCTATAGTGCTTGGTCTTGTGGCGTTTGTTCTCTTATTCGTTCCAGCTCTTATGGACAGGGGCGAAGCTTCATTAAATAATTATGTCCCTATTATAATAGATCCTTTATATTATGCGGGCCTTGGCGTTTTTGCCATATCAATTGCACTTCAATTTATTCGCTTACTAATAAATATTCCAGGCCACGACGGAGCTTTTGATCCTGTATCACAAGGGGTGGCTGTTGGTGGTGTCTTATATATGGCGGCTCTCGTCTGCTTCGGCATTTCTTTGGGCTTTCGATGGGATACGCCGATTGATGCCGCTTTTAATGAAGATGTTTTTTGGGCCGGCGGGCATGTATTACAATACCAGAACACCTTATTGATGCTTGTTGCTTGGTATATTCTAGGCGGCATTGCCATAGGCAAACCCGTTATTGCGCCAAGCCTGTTCAAAGCTCTGATTGGCTACTTTATCATCGCAGCCATCGGACTGCTTAGCCTCGCCCTTATTTACGATCCAACCAGCTACGATGGCCGCAATGCGTTTACGTTGGCACAATTCGGAATGGCCCCACCAACGCTTATCTTTGTTGTCGCCGCGGCTTTCAATCTCAAGGTCCATAAAAAGGCCGTAGGTAACTTGGATTGGCAGGACCCAGCATTTTTATCGCTCATTCTATCTGTATTGGTTTTCGGATTAGGCGGGTATTTAGGCATGTTCGTTGATGGCGCTGATACCCGCACACCAGCTCATTATCATGGCGTTATTGGCGGCGTTAATTTAGCCTTTATCGGCTTGTTCTTTTGTTTCCTTTACCCCGTTATTGGCACAGCCTGCAAACGGACACGATCTCTAACCGCTTTAATTTGGTGCTACGCTGTCGGACAAACGTTCCATTCCCTAGGCCTATTTTTAGCTGGCGGATACGGGGCTCCCCGAAAAACCGCCGGTGACGACCAAGGAATTGAAGCATTAGGTGCTCAGGTTGGCCTTTACATGATGGGTGTTGGAGCATTGGTTGCTGTGATCGGTGGTGTTATGTTTATTTGGATTGCAGCCCGTCTGCTTCGGCAATCTAAATAACTCCTGTCGCAGGGCTGGATTATTTTGCGGGTGTTGCTTATATCTCGCCCACCAACCCCCTACTTTGGAGTATTCCGTGCGCCCAACTGATGAAAAAAATCAAGATCAAACAAACCAAGATAATCGCCAACCGCGTTTTCGTTTGCAAGACTATGCCCTGCTTTTAAAACCGCGGGTCATGTCATTGGTTGTTTTCACGGCCTTCGTCGGATTGATACTGGCCCCGGGATCAATCGACCCCAAAGTTGGATTTATCGCAGTTGTTTGTATTGCCATTGGTGCAGGTGCTTCTGGTGCCATTAATATGTGGTACGACCAAGACATCGATATCATCATGAAGCGAACCATGAACCGGCCCATTCCAGCGGGTCGTATGAACCCCATAGAAGCCCTAGTATTTGGTGTCACCTTGTCGGTTATTGCCGTTGGTGTAATGGCGTGGATGGTTAACAATGCCGCTGCGGGCTTATTAGCCTTCACCATTTTGTATTACATCTTTATTTACACCATTTGGCTAAAGCGCCGCACACCACAAAACATCGTAATTGGTGGCGCTGCGGGTGCCTTCCCTCCCATGATCGGGTGGACGGCTGTTACCGGTGATATCAGCATGGCATCCTTAGCACTGTTTGCCATCATTTTCCTATGGACACCGCCCCATACGTGGGCATTGACTTTGTTCCGCCGTGGGGATTATGAAGCTGCGGGTGTGCCTATGATGCCGGTTGTTGTTGGTGAAAAAGAAACCAAGCGGCAAATGTTGATATATACGGCTTTGTTAATTCCAGCCTCTTTGGCACCAGTATATTTGCAATCATCCGGTCTTATTTATGGTCTGGTTGCAGCTGTATTAGGCATTGAGTTTTGGCGTCGGTGCTGGCGCTTATGGAAAGCTGATGATGTCGAGACTGCCCGCCCACTATTCTTTTTCTCGATTTTTTATCTAACTGCCATTTTTGCCGCCTTGGTTGTCGACAAATTTGTATTTATTCCTGTTTTCTAAAGCTTAACCATCTAAATGAGTTGGATGACGAAAGCGTTGAATAAGCCCGTTTTGGCGACCAAATAAAACAGATAGAACGAATAGAACACCCGCAATCATAATAATTGTTGGCCCCGGTGGCAGGGTCAAGTGATACCCGACCAACAAACCCATGACGCTGGAAAGCGTTGCAATTCCAATTGCACAGGCAATGGCCACGCCCAAATCTTGGGTCCACATACGCGCAGCCGCTCCGGGTACCGTCATCAAGCCGATTGCCATCATCGTGCCAATGGTCGTCGCCCCCGCAATCAAGTTCAAAACGACAAGCGTCATAAACACCAAATGAACCCACGCCCCTCGCCCACCAACGGAACGCAAAAACACAGGATCGAAGCTTTCTATTACCAAAAGTCTATAAATCAGCGCCAATACGATTATCGAACCAGTTGATATACTTGCGATCGTCAATAAGGTTAGTTGGTCAATTTCCATCGCATTGCCAAATAGAATGTGCAAAAGCTCTTCAGCAAATTCACCGTCCGCGTTATTCGTTCCCGCTGACAACAGCAAAATTCCCGACGCCAAAGACAAAACGTAAAAAGTTGCCAAGCTGGTATCTTCGTGCAAAATTGTCGTGCGCGACACAAACATTGATAAATAAACAGCAATCAAGCCGCTTAGGGTACCGCCCAGTATCATCACAACAGGCGATTGCCCGGCCAGTAAAAAAGCCATAGCAACGCCGGGTAAAAGGGTGTGAGTAAGCACGTCACCGGCCAACGCCATGCGTCGGATAATCAGCATCACGCCCAAGGGGGCCCCCGCTATCGCCACTGCCAAAGAAGCGGCCAAGGCGCGCTTCATGGCATCGGAATGCAAAAACGGATCGAACAGAAACTCAGTTATTGTCATGCGGCGTCTACACGAACACATACGGGCGCATCGGCGGCCCACGCTTGCGCCATTAAGCGGGCTCGGTCTAAGTTTTCAGAGCATAGAACACGTTCAGTCGGTCCCCAATCTAAACATTCCCGCGCTAATAAAAGAGTATTTGGAAAGTTTTCCCGAACTTGCACGTAATCATGCAAAACGCCAATGATTGTCCGCCCTTCTGCATGCCAGCGATGCATAATAGCCACCAAATCAGCACAGGTTTTGTCATCAACGGCCGTAAACGGTTCGTCCAATAAAAGAATCGATGCGTCTTGGACCATAAGCCTTGCGAACAGCACCCTTTGGAATTGCCCACGCGATAACGCGCCTGCGGGTCTGTTCTCAAACCCCGCCAAGCCGACTTCGTTTAAAGCGGCTAAGGCACGATCAACCAAATCAGGTTTGATCCCGCCAAAGAGCCCCACAGATCGCCAAAACCCTGTGCAAACCGTATCCAAAACAGAGATAGGAAAGCTCGCATCCAATTGTGTTTGCTGAGGTAAAAACCCAATTTTAGATGCATCAGGGGACACTAAATGAACCCGGCCATCCAGTGGCCGAACCATCCCCATCAGCCCCTTTAACAACGTTGATTTACCGGCGCCGTTTGGCCCAACAATCGCGGTTAAACTACCGACCTTAAATTCACCTTCTAAATGGTGAACCGCCGGATGCCTATCATAGCCCAGAGTTAAGTTTTCAATACGAATTGCGGATGTCATGGATTTCAACCTAAAGCCCAAACAACGGACAGCCAAAGAACGGCTATCAAAACCGCAACAAAGCCGAGCCGAACGCCCAAATCAGACCGCAAGATTGAAAACGGAACAGTTGACGGCCCCGTGCGCAAGGCATTTCCATGCCCATGCCCTAAGTGCTGATGAGCGTCGTGCGGCACGTTTTGGCTCCTAAAATAATTTTGCAGGTTATGTTAAGTTATCTTATATGCTTTATATTGAACGTTATTTTTACACAATTTTTTAACTCGCTATATATCTTGTAAGCATTTTGTGATTACTTTTAATTTATTTATAATGTTATAACATAACAATTAATTAATTTTAATATTATCATTCAAATGCTCAACAGCCCTACTCCCGACAATACTTCGGCAACTTGATAACCGACAAAACCTCTGGCTGATTATATTGCTGGTACACGCCCCCAGAGAACCGTGGACAGTCTATTGCTAGACCTGTACTGATTAGGCTAATTCAAGTATCCTTAGCCCCTAAGACACAAATACCAAGAGACAGCATATATGGTTATATGTCTATATATACGAAAGAATAACCCATGACTGGAAAATCAGAAATTATAGAAGATGCTGATGGAACAAAACGTTGGCTTCTAAATGGCGTACCACACAGAGTAGATGGCCCTGCAATTGAGAGGTCAGATGGATCGAAAGAGTGGTTTCTTAATGGAGAACAACACAGAGAAGGTGGACCTGCTCGTGAATTGGCAAATGGAACAAAGCAATGGTTTCTAAATGGCAAATTTCACCGAATTGATGGCCCTGCACTTGATTTCGCAGATGGTTCAAAACATTGGTATATGAATGATGAACATCACAGGATCAATGGTCCTGCTGTTGTGTCTGCTAATGGCACCAAACAATGGTTTCTGAATGGTAAGCGTCACAGAGCCGATGGTCCCGCTGTTGAATTCTCAGATGGAAGAACCCGTTGGTTTCTGAATGGTAAACCAGCGACTACTCTAGATGTGCAGTAGGAGGATTACACCATATCCACCAATTTCCATTTAGCCTGTGTATCAGCCTGAATATACCACTTGGTTGTAGCGAGAATGGAATGCCAAGCCAAATTCTTTACATCACGCAAACTTTCACCAACTTTATAGGTGTTTTTGCCCAAAAAGTAATTGCTATTCTGCATTTAGATTAGCTTGAGCAACCATCAAAGCCAAGGTTTCCATAAAGACGCTTAAACCAGTGTGCGATGTAGTTTTCTGACATCCGTTCTTCACGTTCACTGGTGATTACTTTGGCAGAAAGCACGAACAGGAACCCTCTTTCTAATCTCTTTGTTTCAGCAATGAGTGCCAGTTTGGCTAGTTCTGTCTTGAATTCCTTATTCAAAGGAATGGTCCTTCCACCCCTATCCTGCGCGGGTGTGGGGTTACAGCTTGGCTCGAGTTTATCCTCACGGCCAAGATCTACTTCAAGATCATATTTTTTTCCATTTCTCGACATACAATTTCAAGAGTTTTAAAATCGCTTTAAGGGGAATGAGCCTTTAAAGTTACGGGATGAATTTTATTATATGCCATATGCATATAATAATTGTCTGTGTTTTGATGGGGGTGCGACTACACGCTGATGTTCACTAAAGCCTAATACTCCAGCAATAGACCGTTCAATATCTATTAAGCCTTAAGAAATTGGTTACTCATCCCTGAAGGAAACAATCGAATGATAACTTTTTCACTCTTTATGCCCGTGTTGAGGGCTTGGGTGGCTTCGATTTCATAGATAGCTTGGATTGTTGAAAATCCGATGTACGAGCGGAAGGGCTTGATGAAAGCTTTTAAATGCTCTCAATCAAGGGTCGATCAGATTATCGTTAAGTTTTTATTAAGCAATGAAGTAGGGAACCTGACAGGTCGATGAAATTATAGGATTTATGGGATGCTGAGACTTGGGGTGGGTAGGTCTTGCTGTTTGATATTCTCGCATTAGAATATTAGAATCTCACTTAGTCTAATTCTGCCGAAATCATCTTGGTGCAGTATTGCGCAACAATACATTGGAGCCTGTTATAACAAGGCCAGACGTTTTCGATATGATTTTTGAAGCCTAACTCACATTTGGCGCTTAACTCTAGGATACCCATATGACCCATCATACCTACAAAGGTATTTTCCCGATCCTCTACACCTTCTTCAATGAAGACGGCTCCATCGACAAAGCGGCAATGAAGCGCCAGGTTGATGTTTGTATTAATGCGGGCGCTCATGGGATTGTGATCCTCGGCATCGTTGGTGAATTTGATAAGCTGAACGTTAATGAAAAACGCAAAATCACCGAAATCGTCGCCGAAGCCATAAATGGCCGGGTTCCTTTGGCGGTTACGGTATCGGAGCCCAGCGTTCCAGGGCAAATTGAATTTATGCGGGCTGCGGAACAGATCGGGGCTGACTGGACGATCCTCCAGCCACCACAACTCAAAGGCATTCCTGAGATCGAGATCATTCGCTTTTTTGGGGCCATTGCTGAACACGCAACAAAACCCGTCGCCTTACAGAATAACCCGGTTAATCTCAATGTTTGGCTGACAAATGAAAGCCTGAAAACGGTCAACCGCAATCACCCCAATGTGAATATTCTCAAAGGAGAAGGGCCTATTCCAGTGGTCCAGAAATTGATGGAAGAAACGGACGGTGTGTTCGACGTGTTCACAGGCCTCGGCGGACGTGAAATGACACTAACCCACGCGCTGGGATGTGTCGGTTGTATTCCAGCACCTGATTGTATTGATATTCAATGTCGTATGTTTGAGTTGCTTGATGCGGGCGATAAGGATGGCTTAAAAGAAGCCGAACTCATACACCAAAGCATTCTGCCAATGATCCAGTTTGCCCTGCATTCATCGGCGCACATGCTTGCCTATGGCAAACAAATGTTCGCTTGGCGCGCCGGCATCAAGAGCGTTCATTCCCGCGCACCTGCGATTGCCCCAAACCCCTATAATCTGGGCCTTGCAAAATCGTTTGTTCAGGCCTTACCAAGCTTGGATTGAATTTTATATAATGGATAGATTAATGGTTTATAATACATTTACCCCAAATCCACCATCACTTCCTTTGCTTTAAACGCCCCATTAAATCAATCTAAAACAAAATTTGTCGTCTTTCGCGACCGCGATGCTCTTTCCAAATACCTAGAATGTTTATACAAACGTATGAGCTTTCAAACTTCTTACATCGAGCATTCAAAGGCAAGTAAATGGCATATGATTTAGATCGTATTATTGATCGCAAGGGATCAGGTTCAAGCAAATGGGAATTATACCGGGGAGGCAGTCACGCGGGCCCAATAATTCCAATTAATTCCAACCTTCAAAGCGATGGCCCCATTCCAATGTGGGTCGCAGACATGGATTTTTCCAGCCCACAACCTGTTATTGATGCCCTTTCAGAACGCGCCCACCATGGCATCTTTGGTTATACCAGCGCCTCTGACAGTTATTATGCCTCTGTCACTGATTGGTTTTTCAAAAGGCACGGCTGGAAAATATCTAAAGATTGGATCAGTACGACGCCAGGTGTCGTCCCAGCTCTGCATTTTGCTATCAAAACGTGGTGCCAGCCTGGCGACAAGGTCCTCATACAAAAACCTGTTTATTACCCTTTTTTCAGATCAATTACGAACGGGGGCTGTGAGATCGTATCAAGCAACCTGATTGAAGAACACGGCAGCTATCAGATGGATTTTGAAGACCTTGAACAAAAGGCTTCTGACCCATTGGTTAATTTAGCTATTCTATGCAGCCCTCACAATCCTGTAGGCCGTGTATGGACAGCAGATGAGCTTCGTCAATATGGCGAAATTTGCAACCGGCATGGCGTAATGGTCATTGCCGATGAAATTCATGCGGACTTGATGATGCCTGATAATGTCTTCCAACCTTATGCAGCACTTGGGGATGCGTTTGCCAACAACACGATGGTTTGCACAGCCCCGTCAAAAACCTTCAATCTGGCAGGGATGCATCTGTCAAATATGGTAATCCCCAACTCTGAACTCAAACAGGCGTTTGACGCCTATATGCAGGAAACGGGCGTTGCCGGGGGACTAAACCCTTTTGCACTGGTCGCTATAGAGGCTGCGTATCGGGGCGGTGAAGATTGGTTGGCTCAGGTGTTGGAATATATCCACGCAAACTATTTATTTTTGAAACAGTACCTGGCCAATCATTTGCCGCAGTTACACCTTACCGAATTGCAGGGAACATATTTAGCTTGGATCGATTTTAGAGAACTTGGGCTTGATCAGGCCGCATTGGAAAAACTAACTCAGTTAGATGCAAAAGTTCTATTTGATGAAGGCCACGTATTTGGTAGAGAGGGTTTTGGGTTCGAACGCATTAACATTGCCTGTCCTCGCTCCGTACTCGCTCTGGCGCTTGATCGATTAAAGATACAGATAGATCTGTTGTAAGTACACCTACCCTGCGGCTTTCGTTAATGAGCATCCGCCAACATGCTTCTCAACACTTCCGAAAATAATTTGATCGGATGCGAATAAAAGCTTAAAGGGTCTGACTTTTGAAAGCCTGGCTCTACGTATAAAGAGCTTGTTGTACGAGCTTATCTAGCTCCACAACCTGATTATACTCAGAGAAACTAATGCGGTTTGCATTTTCAGCTAATCTGCCGTCTGTGAGCATTTATCGGTATGTTTTTTTAAGTGTTTGTGTGTCGGACAATCAAATATGAAGAGGTTTAACCTGTATGCCTATAACACCGTTCCCGAGGCTCACGCGGCAATTGAAAAATACCTGATCTTCTATAATACGAAGCGCCCACATTCATCGCTTGACGAACAGACACCCAATCAGGCTTACATCAAGACACATTCACCAATACCGTTGGCAGCATAACAAGGGTCAGTCTCGACTGTTAAAACAAACCAATACACTTCTTACATCTGATCCCAAGACGGAAGGATGATATGGAAAACACTCATGGTGGTGTTCGTGGTGTAATTCCTGATAAGAGGATTTGCTAAATCATCATCTTTTAGCACTACCTAACACATTTTACCATCGAGGACTAAGCTGGCTGTGAAGCCTTGAGATAGTTTTGGGTATTGTACCAAAGTTTTTTTATCCTCAATTCCCGAACCGTTGGTACATTCTTCAGTAAATTGAAATTCTCCAAATCTACTCCCTTTGATCCTTTCACATTATACTCTATGATTAGCCGTCATGTGAATCGTTATGCAACACTGCAAAAACAAAAAATGGGTAGCTGCTGTCATTACATTCAATAAAAACTGCAAGGCAGACGATTGCGATCTCGTTTCTGACTTCAGTTTTGAGGGTATGGTTAAAATTATGGCGGCGCGTTTTTCGTATCTATCTCTAATGAATACTGGCGATAATTTTAACAAAATTCACAGTGATTTTTTTGAAATGGTGTGTATCCAAGTCCTAAAACACTTAACACCACTAACAAATTATTCAACTACACGACGCTGGATTATGTCATCAGGAAGTCTAAATAAGATATTTTATTCCTTAGCTTTTTTTCTACATAAAAAGCAACAACGTTCATTACACCCCTACCTTACAGTCTCTTTCTCATATAGTTCTCAAGCATTTGATTCAATGAACTGTCTTACTAAACTGCTTATGCCCATCGTGTAATTTGCTTTGAAGTGATCTATTAGCCTGTGACAGTACGTACTTCCAAAACGGTGGGTGGGACAAGTAAGCGTTCAGAATCGTACGCTTATGATCTTATCGAAACCTTCTTTTTTGGTTGGGTGTTCAAAACACTTAGACATATTTTTAATAATAAAATCAGGTATATCTTTTCCACTTTTAACCTTCCTTTTCTCAAACCGTTTCCGCCACTCGTCCTCTGCTAAAGTTAATACAACAGCAGTTTTCACATAACCTTTTACTTTTGCTAAATGCTTCTTTCTGGTCTTTATGGTCAAGTTGGTTTGGTCGTGGAGAATATTAACACCATTCCTTACGTGCTGTTTGAATCTACGCTCCATTTCGGCAATCGCAAATCCAATGTTCTTCTTATGTGAAGTAATATAATCAAGATTTTCCAGCAAAGCTTTTTCTTCAATAATGTCATCCGAAGACACAACTTGAAAATCCATCTCTGGATTTTTGATAATATACTCAGCAGCCAATGTCGATTTACCAGATGCGGGTAATCCAATCAGCATAATATAAATTTTCAAAATTGATCAAATGCTCCTCGGCTCTTGCGCCTTAACACTCACTTTATAGTGAATGAGGCTGAATCCACACACTTGAGTTAATCCCTAAATCCTTTATAGCGCCAACAATCTGTAGAAGCTTCCTAGCTCCTTACAAGCACTTCTTTCAGCTTGCCCAACACTATTACATAGTGGGTACAGCGACTTGTCGACATTTCAGGGTATAAGTATTTAAAAATTTCCTTCAAAACTTGGTAATTACTCCAGGTAAATTCAATTGTGCCGCCGCCATAGGTGCTATAATTGCGCTATAATGTTTTTCTATTATCTTAACTCTGGTTCCCACATTACGAGATAGCAGATGAATATCAACGCCCAACTTTAGTCTATCCGTAGCGTATGTATGCCTAAATGTGTATACCGTTCTATTGCGTCATTGGTTGTTTAATCAACACCTATCTTCCTGGGCCTTCCGTTAAAGGCAACTCATTACAAAATCTCACATCTACTTGAACCTATACACTATGCACAAAACAATGATTAGGCGTTTGCCAGAGCCGCCCTGCCCCCCTATATCAGACCATCATCATTTTAAAATCGGAGTTCCTATGTCGCAGTCTGCTTATTCAAAACTTGAAAACCGCTATAACCGTTTGGGCCTTTTGGGTGAAGCGGGAGGCATTTTACATTGGGACTCAGCCGCCATTATGCCCGCCGGCGCGGCCAAAGCCCGGGGCGAGCAGATCGCGGAATTAAAAGCCATCAGCCACAATTTAATTATTGCCCCCGACACGTCTGATTTAATCAATGCGGCCAGCCAGCAATCCGATTTGAATCCATGGCAACTATCGAACCTCAACTTAATTCGACACCACTGGACGCGCGCCACCGCAATCCCCGAAGATTTGGTCGTCGCGTTATCAAAGGCGTGTAGCGAGTGTGAAACCGTTTGGCGCGATGCCCGGGCTGAAAATGATTTTAAAAAAGTTTTGCCCTATATGGAAACCGTTTTGGAATTAGTCAAACAATCAGGAACTGCCGTTGCTGAAAAACTTAATCTTCCCTTATATGATGCGTTGTTGGACGAGTTCGAGCCGGGCGCGCGCTCAGCCGGAATTGATCCGGTATTCGATGATTTAACCGATTGGTTTCCAAATTTTTTAGACGATGTTTTGGCAGCTCAAGATGCCCGACCCGCCATCCAAATGCCCGAAGGACCCTTTGCAATTGATGTACAACGCGAACTGGGCATCAAATTCATGTACGCACTCGGCTTCGATTTCGATTACGGCCGCTTAGATATTAGCCTGCACCCGTTTTGTGGGGGCACGCCAGATGATGTTCGGATCACAACGCGCTACGATGAAGATGATTTTACATCTGCCCTAATGGGTGTTTTGCACGAAACTGGCCATGCCATGTATGAACGCGGGCTGCCCATCGATTATCGCCGCCAACCGGTTGGCAATGCCTTGGGAATGAGCATGCATGAAAGCCAGTCGTTGCTGGTTGAAATGCAAGTCTGTCGGTCACCAGAGTTTTTAGAATATGCAGCGCCCTTAGCCAAAGCCGCGTTCAACGGCACAGGTTCTGCTTGGGATGCAGGTAATTTATATAGGCTTTATACCAAAGTGGAACGCGGATTTATCCGAGTTGATGCAGATGAAGTGACCTACCCGGCCCACGTTATTTTGCGTTATCAGCTCGAAAAAGCACTGATCAATGATGAAATGAAGCTGGCTGATTTGCCTGAAGCTTGGAACAAAAAGATGCAAGATATGCTAGGGATCACACCCCCAACCGACACATTGGGCTGTATGCAAGATATCCATTGGTACGACGGTGCATGGGGCTATTTTCCGACCTATACATTGGGTGCCATGACTGCGGCTCAAATCTTCCAAGCCGCCAGCCAAGCCAACCCGGCCATTAACGCTGGCATTCCAAAAGGGGACTTCAAACCCTTAATGGCTTGGTTGCGGTCTAACATCCATTCAAGCGGTTCCTTAATGCCCGCATCAGAGCTTTTGACCAAAACAACAGGCCGCACTCTTGACCCCAGCGTTTTCAAAGACCATCTAAAACATCGGTACTTACCATAAAGATTTGAGAACAACATGCAGGTAAACTTCGACTTTGACGAAC
>JAPKAX010000301.1 GCA_028825025.1 Rhodospirillales bacterium
GTTATTTAAAGCAATTCATGGCGTTGAAGCATTATGGGAATGATTAATAGGATCTTGGAAGCTGAAGTTCTTTTTCGGCGATAAAATTTAAGGCCATTTGCTGACTGACAGGGGCTAAATACGGGATCATGACTTCTCTTAAAAGGCGCTCGACATGAAATTCTTTGGCGTATCCCATGCCGCCATGGCTGGCAACGGCTTGTTTGCATGCGTCAAAACCGGCTTCAGCAGATAAGTATTTGGCGGCATTCGCTACAACCCCACACGATTTTCCCTTGTCAAATAACCAAGCTCCTTTCATCACCATCAAAAATGCGGCTTCTAATTCTGCCCAGTTTACGGCAAGCGGGTGTTGGATCGCTTGGTTCTGTCCAATCGGGCGTTCGAACACAACGCGGTCCTTTGCGTATGCGGTGGCGCGATTTAAAGCTTCTTGGCCTAGCCCGATGGCTTCGGCCCCAATTAACAAACGTTCTGGGTTAAGGCTTTGTAGAATGTAACGAAATCCATTGCCTTCTTCTCCTATGCGGTCTTCGGCGGGGACTTCCATTTGATCGAAAAAGACCTCGTTCGAATCAACGGCTTTTCGGCCCATTTTGTCGATCTCTTTAATCGTTGTGCTTGAACGGTCCAAATCAGTAAAAAACAAACTCAACCCTTCCGTTGGTTTGGCGTCATCGCGGGGGCTGGTTCGGGCTAGCAGCATTATTTTTTCCGCAACTTGCGCCGTTGAAGTCCAAATTTTTTGACCACTAACAATGTATTTAGCTCCCCTGCGCTCTGCTTTGACTTTTAAGCGCGTTGTATCTAGCCCCACATTGGGTTCTGTAACGCCAAAACACATTTTGAAGTCACCGTTAATTAAGCCCGGTAACCAGCGTTGTTTTTGATCGTCCGATCCAAAGGCGGCTATGGATTTGGGGCCAAAAATATTCATGTGAATCGATGATGCTGCCGCCATTCCGCCACTAGATTTTGCAATGGTGTGCATCATTAATACAGCTTCTGTCACCCCCATCCCTGATCCACCGTACTGTTCGGGTAACGCAATTCCCAACCAACCGTCTTCTTTAACGCACTGGTAAAAGTCTTCCGGAAAGCCACCTTCGCGATCTTTTGTTAGCCAATATTCATCGCTGAAGCCGCTCACCAATTTGCTCAGCGCTTCAACAATTGCGCTTTGATCGTCCGTTAAGCCAAACCTCATTGCCGTCATATCCTTATGTATAAAATTGAATTTGAATTTAAAACTGAAATGACTATAAAATCGAGACTTTTAAGTTTAGGAATAGTAAAGAGCGATAACCTGTGTAAATGTTAGCACCCATTTCAATCTATGGGCAATCGGCGCTCGTCTTCTGGCAAAGGAAATACATTTAAAATGACGACCAATTCAACAACAGGCGGCTCTGCTTTTTTGTCTCTTTTAAAAGACGAAGGTGTCACTCATATGTTTGGTAATCCCGGTACAACCGAATTACCTATTATGAACGCCATGAACGAGCATCCGGATTTGAGCTATGTATTAGGATTACAAGAATCCCTTGTTGTTGCGATGGCCGATGGGTTCTCTCGGGCATCTGGCAAATTATCGGCGTGTAATGTTCATGTGGCACCGGGCTTAGGCAATGCGATTGGATCGATTTATAATGCCAAATTTACTGGCACTCCAATGATTGTGACGGCAGGCCAACAAGAACAAGGCCACGGACTAACAGAGCCACTGTTGTATGACCCGTTAGTGCCGATCGCTCAGCCTGTGGTTAAATGGGCAACGGAAGTGACCCGGCTTGAGGATTTACCCCGGACCGTCCGCCGGGCTGCAAAAATTGCAACAACGCCGCCTTATGGACCCGTGTTTTTGTCCTTACCCGGCGATGTATTGAACGATGAAGGTGGCCTTGATTTGGGCACTTCAACCCGTGTTGATACCCGCAATCAGCCGACACCTGACGCCCTTAAGGAATTGGCGGCTCGGTTGTTGCAATCGAAGCGTCCTGTTATCATTGCTGGCGACGAATTGGTTAAATCAGATGCCTTAACTGAAGCGGCTCAATTAGCTGAAATTTTGGGTGCCGCGGCATATCAGCAAACAGTTCCTTATGGCGCACATTTTTTGTCTGAGCACCCGAACTTTATGGGCGGCTTAAGCCGAGATCAAACGGATGTTCGCGACGTATTAACGCCTTATGATTTGATTATTGTATTGGGAGCGGACCCGCTTCGGATGTCGGTTTGGAGCGAAGTTAGTCCCTTGCCGGAGCATTTAAAAATCGTTCATATTGGTCTTGTTGATTGGGACATGGGGAAAAATTATGCCGCCGATATGGCGATTTTAAGTGATCTTAAATCGACAATCACGGCGTTGTTGCCTGAGTTGCGCAAACAAGGCGGGGCTGAATTGGAAGCCCGAGCGCAAACGTTAAGCGCAGAATACGTCTCCACCAATTGGTCGTCCAAACGGACATCATTGATCACTCGGCTGGAAGATATGGGCGACGAGTGCCCGCTAAACCCCGATTGGTTAATGATGAAAGTGACGGAAACATTGCCCGATAATGCGGTGGTTGTGAACGAAGGTTTAACCTCAACCCGGTATTTGAATGCGCTGCGCCCGTACCGCGACCGGTATGATTTCCATGGCTTCGCCAGCGGCGGAATTGGCTGGGCTGTGCCCGCTGCAGTCGGCATTCAATTAGCTGACATGAGCCGCCCTGTGTGTGCTATTATTGGTGATGGTAGCGCCATGTATTCTATCCAAGCGTTGTGGACAGCAGCTCATATGAAGTTGCCAATGACTTATATTATTACTAACAATTCCAGTTACCGCATTCTTAAACAGCGTCTGGTTTCGTTCCATGATAATAATAACTTTATTGGCATGGAATTAAATGACCCGCCACTTGATTTTGTCTTAATTGCACAAGGTATGGGTGTGACGGCAACGCGGATTACAGAGGCGGATGAGGTGGGCCCTGCCTTGCGCGCCGCGTTCGATAATCCGGGGCCAAATTTGTTGGATATTGCCGTCGACCGTCACGTTTAATCACCATATGCGGATGGGGTTTTGGTCCGGCCGATAATTAACAGAGCTAACGTGGTTCGTATTGACCCGATGTGACAGAAAAAATGATACTCAAAGACGTACTTTTAGCGCCCCTGCCAAAATTAAAAATTATGGATATGGAAGCCATTACTGGAGGCGAAGATAGGTATGCGGTTATTGTTGAACAGGACCTTATACGTATTTTCCGTATTTTTTGTGCGATGGCAATAAAGCGAAAT
>JAPKAX010000059.1 GCA_028825025.1 Rhodospirillales bacterium
AGGTGGCATTCCCGAAAGGGAGATGAGGCCTTAAAAGGCAATATCAAACTTCAGCCCTCTTTTATGTCTTCACAGCCAACTAACGAAGCCGAGCGTAAAACTTAGATAAGATATAGTAATCGCCCGACATTTAAAGTCAGAGTTAAAATGGTGGGCAACGGCTGGCAACCATATGAAATGGACGTTAAGCAAGGTCCGTTCAAGAACCTTGATTGGATTCACCCTGATGGTTGGGCAAAAGTGCCGCAGCAGCTACGACCGGTAGGCCACAAGAATAAGGATTAGTCTTATGTCAGGTCCAGAAATCTAATTTGCACCAGAACCGGCAACGCCGCTTCTTGAAGAAGGTGACGATGGCGGCTGCGGTTGTAAACTGAGAACTGTTAACAGTTTGCCTCGCAGAAGCAGGATAAAACCCGTCACACATGAAAAATTTAAAGCAGGCCTGAGTGTTGAATTGTGGGCGACTGTTGAAGCAAAGCAGTACCTCGCTGATCAGCGGCAGCTGCGAGAGCGCCCACAAAGTAAGCATGGACACAGTCCGGAAAAATCATAGTTTGAATAACTAATTCTATATCGGGCTGATCCACCTAACGGATTGGGGAGATTTAATCTTAATTGCGCCCCCAGCATATTGCTAAAGCCGCTAAAGAGGAGACATGCTATCTCAATTTCATGCCGCCAGTTTTTAATTGGGGCATCTGCAACGATTGCTGGGATCATTCTGCCAAGCTTCGCAGACAAGGTTCTTAGTCAAGTAGCAGATACTGGCATCCCGTTGTTGGAAGTGCCTAAGACACAGAACCAGTTGTTTTACGCGTTGTACATGGATGAGTATTATCTCATCACGGATGCAGCTGCGGGTCCTGATTTTGATTTACCACCACCAACGTCTTGGAGGAAATATTTTAAATTTAATCAGACTGAAATCACAGATAGATTAATAGAGGAGTATGATCTTTCTGCATCGGATTTAGGCGGTGAAGCCGACGCATATATGGTGGGAGAACAATGGGAGTATTTACGATCTCCGTATGCGCAAGCCTATGTCAAACTCCGTGAACTCGAAGCTCAACTGGGACCTAAAATAACTGGTGATGGCGGCGACCTGAGGCACATTACCTTTAATGATTTTACAAACCCAGGTTCTAGTGCGCGATTGGCTGAAGTCCCCTGCGCCGTTGGATTGAGTTGTCTCCAGCACCGTCTTAACGCTATAAACTCAGGGATTAAGATCGAAATGGCACCAGACAAGATGTATTAAATATGGGTGTGGGGGTGGAAATGCCCCCACGGCTAACGGTTAGGACTTATCAGATATGGTCTTTTAACCCATCCAATGTTTCCTCTACGGATAGACCGTTCATCAAATGAAGTATTGTTCCTTTTGCCAGCAACACGTCAGCAATTGCGCTCTTATCTTCACCCGCAAGTTTGAGAGCTTGCACAACATTGTCGATGGCCTCTGAAGCGTCAGCGTTATCATCCATTAGTCTTTATCCTTCGCTCACACCCTGAGGCCAGGTTAAAAACTTTTTATGAAATGCGGTCCAGTCCGAAAATAATCAAGCGCCCGTTTAGCTTCATCTTCGCTTACTTCCTTTGACTTGGTAACCAATAGAGTTCCTATTGCCTGATAGGCCTGAGCCGATTTCGCTTGTCCTTCGTCGTCCATGACTAGTTTCTCCTTAAACTAACTCTCGGCCCTAAGCCAAGTGAATGTTTATCACATAATCTTTAACGCAAGAACGATAATGCCTGTATATGCTGCTAAGATAACACCTATCCACCAATCTGGCTTGCTGTGCTTCTCTAGCATGTGAAGACCGCCGACAACGAGCGCGATATAGGAAGCGGTAATTAGTAAGTATATTGGCGACAATTTATCTTCTCCAGACTTGTATAGAGTAGGAAACTATGGCTGCTCAACACGCACACCCATTTCCTTAATATTCTCAGCACCTTCTTCGGCACCGTGAAATCACCAAGCACAATTGGTGTACAGTGCTACTTCCCAAGGCTCGTCAGTGTTTGATTTAACCCAGTAAAATCGGTCTTCTTGGATCATTTATCCCTCGCCTAATCTGACACGTCGCCGTTGCGGATCAACCATCCGTGGACATCCTGCAATTTGTCGACCCTACCTCGAAAGTTTAAAAGATGTGGCTTTTCGTTTTGAAGGTACGTGAAAAACCTAAAAGCGTCATTTCTGTTCGGCGCGTCTGGTTTCCCGACCCAATTATCCCAAACCTGAAATATCATGTGACGGGCTTCTTCTCGCGTATGCATCGGCTAGCCTTTATCCCCAGTCTCCCATCCAGCCCGTATCCTCGCAGAATATTGTGATTTTTGCCAGGGATTTCATGTCTTACATTTAGCCCCTAGCCGTTCCTCTCTATTAAACTCACTGGACCTTCGTGTTCAGCTTTTAAGTACATAGACTCCATGAAAAATACAATATATGTTCTTTAAATGTTCTCACATCTTCAATCCACGATTAATAGACTATGACCCACCTATTCGGGTTAGCGGATTGTAACAATTTCTATGCGTCGTGTGAACAGGTCTTTCAATCTGACTTGCGAGGCAAGCCGACCGTCGTTTTATCAAACAATGATGGATGCGTAATTGCTTTATCAAAAGAAGCCAAGTCCCTGAAAATCCCTTTTGGAATTCCATATTTCAAAATGAAGGCGACACCTGAATATCGTCACGTTCAAGTGCGCTCTGCCAACTTCACTTTATACGGCGATATGTCTAATCGAGTTATGGACACCATTGCCCTGAACGTACCTGACACGGAGATTTACAGCATTGATGAATGCTTCATTGATTATAACGGTGTCCCAAATGCAGAGGCCCACGCCAAGCAACTGAGCGAGACCGTTAGGCAATGGACCGGCATAGCCATTTGTATAGGTCTGGGGCCTACAAAGACACTGGCTAAACTGGCGAACAGGAAGGCCAAAAAGGAAGCCTGTGGGGCTGTTGACGTAACCGATATGGATATTCGCAACGACATCCTAAAAGAAACCGAGATAGGAGATGTCTGGGGCGTTGGTCGTCGCTGGAAAGCACGCCTGTTATTGCAGGGCATAAACACCGCATACGACTTTTCACGCATGGATCGACGCCTTGCCCGAGATATGATGGGCGTTGTTGGCCTGCGTACTGTTGATGAGCTAAACGGCATATCGTGTCAGGATTTGGAGTTTATCACGCCCGACAAACAAAACCTCTGCATCTCGCGCAGCTTTGGTGACACCATCCATACTCTTGATGGCATGAAAGAGCGCATCCATTATTTCTCGACCAGAGCCACTGAGAAATTAAGGTCAGGTGGATTAGTTGCCAGTGCAATCTCTGTCTTTGTCAGGGGCAACCGCTTCCGTCCTGAACTTCCTCAATACTCCAACTCAGTGACCGTAAGCCTTGATGGGTCTACATCTGATACCGGCGAGATCTTGAATGCTGCTTTGTATGGCCTGAACAAGATATATCGTCCTGGCATTCCATATAAGAAGGCCGGGGTGCTTTTGTTGGACTTACATCCGAAAGAGCAGGCACCAAGCAATCTGTTCACAAAGAGCAACCCCCAACGTGAAAAGCTTATGCATACGATGGACGGATTAAATAGCAAGTTCGGCCCCGGTGCTGTTAGCTACGGTCAGATACCACAATCGCGCACTTGGTACATGAGCCAGAAAATGCTGTCCAATAGGTTCACCACACATTGGCGGGAATTGTTGGTGGCGAAGTAGCTACAATAATAAATCAACGAATTAATATTTTTCGTATTCATTGGCAAGATACCCCATCAGTAATTTGAGGATTGCTCTTTGCCATTGTCCCCCATCTGGGAGGCTATCACAGACATCACCGGCAAGATCATGGAGTGCGGTCAACTGGTTATGGAATAAAATATACATAGACGATAACCAGTAATTCTTTGTTTACATGTTAATTTGAAGTTATTTTTTTCTGGCATCTTAATTGGTTTAGGGCCAAATAAAGGAATCCGATCAGCCAGAGAGTCTGACAGTATCAATTCTTCATCCATATGGTTTTCCATTTCTCCAATTCAACAAAAAGACCTTTGTGCCCTTGCAGTTTGGCATGAAAATAACGAGGAGCGTCGTGATGGAAGGTATTTAGTTGTTCGCTTACAGCAGGGTTTAATTTAGCTTGTAGATCAGCCTGCCTATAACACAGACAGACGTAGTTTCTATCAGGTGTAATCTCCAAATATACACCTGTGCCGCAAATGCCAATTGTTGCTAATTACGTATCAATGGTCAACTTCCCAGGGCAGAGGATGGATAGAATCCTGCCGGAAACAATCGTCAAAATTTTTACAGAAGTATTCTTTTTTAGGGAAATTAATTCGCTACTTAGACGCAAAAGATATCCATCCGTGCCAAAAACAACAACCGTTTCTCGTTCATCTTCAGTGCTTAAAATATCGCCTGGAACTCGAATTTGACCGAGTTCTGCATTTGCTTCATTAACTTGAACGTCACCGCGTAGGCGTCAAACGCCTGGTTTAATCATCGTCCCTAGCGGGTGGGGTAATATGCTGGCAAAACTAAGTACGCCCATCCACAAACTCCAGCGTAAAAATTTACGCCGGTTATTCATCCCTTTTTCTACTTATATTGTCAGCTTAGTATACAGCGACTTAATTTCCAGCCCAAGGAACGAAAACATTATCTGCCTTCCTGAACAAGAATGGCGTGTGGTAATTCGTCATAATTTTTTTTATATTAGTAACTGTTCAAGCTAAACGTGGGGCATGAATTTTGGGGAACTTGTCGCCTATCGTTATTTCTGATTTGGCCACTAAATATTCCCTCAGGTAAATAGAAACGCTTAACGATTTTTTGTAATTAAGATTGATAAATATTCTCTTAATTCCATTCAGCCCTGATAATAAACCAAGCCTCAGATTCCGAAATACACATTGGCTGTAATCTGACATTACTTGAATATTATACAGCGGATGTCGAGGCGGCAGTAGATACATAGTTGCTATAGATTTTACTATTTGAAATAGAGTAACAGCAAATGTAAAAGACTGTATTCCCCCCTACTTTCAAATTTGGCTTATACTTCGTTCATAGAGGGGGTATTCGTGGGATTAAATATTAAACATATTTTTAACTATTTGTTATTAAACAAACTATGGCGGACACACCCTCCGCTACTTTTCCCCCCTCCTCCTCTCCATATTAATTTCAAGCTGGACTTCCTTACATTCTTATTCAGGATAGGTTTATGCGCATAGATGTGATTATCGATTCTATTTGTCCGTGGTGCTATATTGGTAAGCGCCGACTGGAACACGCCTTGGCTTTGCGCCCACACCTAAAACCCGAAATCAATTGGCATCCGTTTTTGCTTAACCCCGAAATGCCCTCAGGTGGTGCCGATCGTAGCATGCATTTGATCAAAAAATTTGGCAGCGAACAGCGGGTCAGCCGAATTTACGGAGCCATTGCCGACGTGGGGTTATCGGTTGAAATTGATTTTGCATTTGAAATTATTGATCGCACCCCAAACTCTGTCGATTCTCATCGCGTGATTGCCCTAGCCCAAGAACAAGGTGTCGCACGGCCCGTGGTCGAGGCTTTATTTTCCACCTATTTTATACATGGTGAAGATATTGGTGATCATCGCGTTCTTATCCGTCTTGCCGAAGAATGTGGTGTCGACGCACGCCTAACAGAAGCCCTGTTGCTAAGCGACACCGGGGTTAGCGACATTTATGATGAAAATTCTCATGCCCATAGGTTCGGAATTAACGGGGTTCCGGCCTACGTGTTTAACGGCGACTGGGTTATTTCCGGTGCACAAGAGCCCCAAGTTATTGCCCGGATGCTTGATGCCGCCGCCGTATCTGACAACGCCGCACCGACGGCCCCAGAAACAGTCCATAAGCTGAAATGATGAATGACTGAAAATAATTCAGTAAGCCAAATAACAATGACCTATTCATCAGAACAAGACCGCATTTTGCTACGCATTGGCACGGCTGAAAAATCCGAGTACCAACTTTGGCTGACCCGGCGCTTTATTAAGGTTTTATGGGGTGCGTTGATGACAACTATGGAAAAGGATACCGAGTTAAAAAAAGACCTGATGCCTGAGGTACGCGACGCCATGTTAGCCATGCAGCACCAAGAAGCGTTACAAACCAGCGATTTTAATCAAACACATGCCGAAGATAACCGGGACTTAACATCAAACACGGGACCTTTATTAATCAAAGGCGGTACTTTAGCCGCAGAAGGTCCGGGGATAACCCGTCTGACCTTAAATTCAGAAAACGGCATGGCGATCAATGTATCGCTCAACAAAAAGCTAATGCATGCCTTTTGTCACATGACCATTTCAACATCCTTTCAGGCAGAATGGGAATTGGGCTTGGCCGTTGGCGACCCCAGCGTCATCAGCTCCGACAGCACCAAGGTCCACTAAGTCCTTTAGGCAGTGGCAATTTTGACCAATTCACCAATCAAATACCGCACTCCTTCAAACCGATCCTGAGGCCTATCCCAGCGCCGCATGAAGACCAGTTTATGATCTCGACGTAATTTTGCCGTGCCTTTTTGCGCGCTCAAAAATTGGACAAGCCCACCGGGGTTGGCAAAATCAGAATTACGAAACGCAACAACAGCGCCTTTGGGGCCAGCGTCCATCTTTTCGACCCCTGCTTTTTTACATAAATTTTTCAACGATACGGTTTTAATTAGGTTTTCAGCTTCGTCTGGTATCGGGCCAAAACGGTCAATTAATTCAGCGCCAAAACCATCAATTTCACTCTGGTCACGAAGCCCAGCCAAGCGGCGATATAGCCCCATACGAACACTTAAATCGACAACGTAATAATCAGGAATAAGAACTGGAACGCCGGTTGAAATTTGCGGGCTCCATTCATCATCCGCTAATATTTCACCTTCAATACCCCGGGCTTCAGCAACCGCTTCTTCAAGCATTTGCTGGTATAGCTCAATACCAACTTCCCGGATATGACCGGTTTGCTCGTCACCCAACAAGTTCCCAGCGCCCCGGATATCCAAATCGTGACTGGCTAACGAGAACCCGGCGCCCAATGTGTCCAATGTCTGCATGACCTCTAGCCGTCGTGTCGCCGTTTTGGTCAGGGTCTTTTTGGGTGGCAGCGTCAAATACGCGTAGGCCCGTGTTTTCGAGCGCCCGACACGCCCACGCAGCTGATACAATTGAGCTAAACCAAACATGTCGGCACGGTAAATGATCATTGTGTTTACAGACGGTAAGTCCAATCCGGATTCAACAATGTTGGTTGAAAGTAAAACATCAAACGCGCCGTCATAAAACTGGCTGATAATATTCTCCAGCTCCGTTGGTGATAAACGCCCGTGGGCAATGCCAATTTTAACTTCGGGTATCAGTTCGTGCAATTGATCTTCAACAACCGCGATATCTGCCAATCGAGGACAGACAAAGAAAGTCTGACCACCGCGGAACCGTTCGCGTAATATGGCTTCCCGAATAACAACCGGATCAAACGGCATGACAAACGTTCTGACCGCTAAACGGTCCACCGGCGGCGTTGCAATTAAGCTCATTTCACGAATACCGCTGAGCGCCAGTTGCAAGGTTCGGGGGATTGGTGTGGCAGTTAGGGTTAGAACGTGGACATCGGCCTTTAATTGCTTCAAGCGCTCTTTGTGAGACACACCAAAGTGTTGCTCTTCATCGATAATCAAAAGCCCCAAATCTTGAAAACCAACGTCTTTTGCAATCAGTGCATGGGTGCCGATAACAATATCGACCCTGCCAGCCTTCATTTCGACCTTCGTTGCTGTCGCTTCTTTGACGGGGACCATACGTGATAATTGGGCAATACGAATCGGAAAACTTTCGAACCGTTCAACAAAATTTCGGTAATGCTGGCGCGCTAGCAAAGTGGTTGGAACAACAATTGCCACCTGCTTTCCGGCCATGGCGGTAACGAAGGCAGCACGTAAGGCAACTTCAGTTTTACCAAACCCAACATCGCCACAGACCAAACGATCGACCGGTTGTCCACTAGCTAGATCGTCCAAGGTGTCCGCAATAGCGCGGGATTGATCTTCTGTTTCAGAAAATGCGAAACGTGCGCAAAACTCATCATACAACCCTTCAGGTACGGTCAGTTGATCGGTTTTTCGAATTTCGCGAGCTGCGGCCACAGCAATCAATTTGTCGGCCATATCGCGAATTCGGGCCTTCATTTTGGCTTTGCGGGCTTGCCATGCGGCTCCGCCTAAGCGGTCTAACTTCGCACCAGCATCTTCAGAGCCATAACGCGAGATCACTTCAATATTTTCGACCGGCAAAAACAGCTTATCGCCACCCGCATAAATCAAGCGCAAACAGTCGTGCGGCGCGCCACCCACTTGAATAGCTTCAAGACCATCAAATTGGCCAATGCCGTGTTCCATATGAACAACCATATCGCCTTCGATCAAAGATGAGGCTTCGGCAATGAAGTTTTCAGCCTTGATCCGGTGGCGCGCCGGGCGGCTCATGCGATCGCCCAAAATATCTTGTTCAGTCAGAAGCGTTAGACCAGCAACAGAGAATCCACGCTCGAGCTCTATAAGACTAAAGGTACACAGACGGGCATCTTGTTTCGATGCGTCTTCCCAGTTTTGAACAACAACCGTGTCGACAAGCCCATGTTCACCCAACACATTGCGCAAACGATCGAGGGACCCATCTGAATAAGCCCCAATAACAACGCGCTGGCCTAATTTAATTTCAGCTTTTACATACTCATGGACCGCATCATACACACTGACGTTTGGCTGAATGCGCACATCGGTAAAGTCCTTACCGCCATGCCCACCCGCATCTTTATAGTTTCCATCGTCTTCAGGAGCGGCAAAGGGTGAAAAATGCCCAATCCGACGCCCTGCCAAGGCTTCATTCCAATGTTGTTCGTTTAAATACAACGTCTCAGGATTAATCGGGTAATAAGGTGCTCCGCTGACATCGCCAGAAGACGTAGATTTCGATTCGTTAAAAATTTGGCGGGCTGAAAAGTATTCGTGAACCAAATCAAACCGACCATCGCGGGATTCTTCAGATTGATGATCTAAAAATACCGCCGCATCGGGCATATAATCGGAAAGCGTTTCAAGATTATCATAAAACAATGGCAACCAATGCTCCATTCCAATGTGGCGTTGCCCTTCTGAAATGGCGGCATACAACGGGTCATTATCCCCCGCCCGGCCAAATGTCTTGCGGTAATTGGATCGGAAGCTCTCAATCGTATTGGTCGTTAAAACAACTTCACTGACCGGCCGAAACATTAGGCTTTTGATGCCTTTTATCGTATTACCTTCAGATCGCTGAGAAATCGGATCGAAAGGTCGTAAGCGATCTAACTCATCGCCAAAGAAATCCAACCGGAACGGATGTTCTGAGCCCGAAGGAAAGGCATCAATAATGCCGCCCCGAACCGCATATTCACCGGGCTCCATAACCGTATCAACCCGAGCATAACCATTGCCATCCAGAAAGCGTGTTAAAGCTTTGGGGTCAATTAGGGCCCCAATCGTTGCTTCAAAGCGGGCATCTTGAAAGCTGGAACGGGCGGGAACACGCTGTAAAAAGGAAGAAACCGTAGTCGCTAGTATACGCCCTGATTTCGCAGGTTTAGGGTCCAGTAGTCGGCACAAAGTATCAATTCGAGTGCTGACAATATCATTGCGTGGCGAAACCCGATCATACGGCAAACAGTCCCACGCCGGAAATTGTAAACATTCAATTTGGGGCGCAAAAAACAACATGTTTTGAACGAACCGTGCGAGCCCAACATCATCACGAGCAACGAAAATAATATCGCGCCCTTCCGCTGCTTCGTCGCCAACAATGCGCGCGTCCAACCCTTCTGGAGCAGCAGATATATGCGTTCGTCCGGGCTCTTCCGGTAATATTTGTGTCATGCTTAATCTGCTATCTTGCGTTTTTAAATGTAATAAGGGCTGCCATAACGTCATGGTCAACGTGAGGTACTAATTTTTGTTGGCCGGTGATCCAGCCATAAATATCGTGGTCATTTTCTAATAACAAAGCTTCAAACAAATCTAACTGCTGATCAGACATATCTTTAATGTGATCAAGGGCAAATTGACCCAACAAAATATCGTTCTCTTTAAAGCCGCAATGTTGGCTTTGAAATATGAGTTTTTTACGCCGGGCATCCATTATATTTATATCTCATCAAATATGTGTTGTTGCGAGTATTAGTCGCCCTAGGATATACTCAGTTCTCTCCCCCTTGTCAGCACCAACGGACCCCATGCGCCCAGAAATTATTTTTTCACTGTTTAAACCGATCACATCGTTAAAAGGTGTAGGGCCGCGCATTGCCACTTTGATTGAAAAAGTTGCAGGCTCCCGAATTGTTGATTTATGTTGGCACCTGCCCTTAGCCCTGATTGATCGCCGATATGCACCCGACATTGCAGACGCCCAACCCGGCGTCATAGCCACCCTGACCGTGACCGTGCTTGCCCATAAAAAGCCCGCCAACCGTCGCATGCCGTATAAAGTGACCTGTGGCGATGATACCGGGAGAATTGATTTGGTGTTTTTTCATGCCCACGAAGACTATCTACAAAAAAACCTGCCAGTAAACGAAACACGGGTGATTAGCGGAAAACTAGAGACCTTTGGCAACGGCTTACAAATGACCCACCCGGACCACATTGGAACATTGGCCGAAATTGACCAACTCAAAGCCGTCGAAGCGGTATATCCCTTAACTGCCGGATTAAACCTTAAAACAATAACCAAAGTAGTAAATGGTGCACTTGATCAAGTGCCAGAATTAACCGAATGGATTGATCCATCGTTGATGGCACGGGAAAAGTGGCTTGAGTGGAAACCGGCTCTCATTGCCGCCCACAACCCAACATCAGAAGAAGATTTAGCACCCAATGCAGATGCCCGGACCCGGCTGGCTTATGATGAATTGTTGTCGAATCAATTGGCACTGGCAATCATGCGGCGCGAAATGAAAAACATTAAGGGCCGCGCGTATTTAGGTAACGGGCGCTTATGTAAGTCTATTTCAGCACATTTACCGTTCCAACTTACCAACGCCCAAACCATGGCATTGGCCGAAATCTCAGCCGATATGAGTTCAGAAATCCGCATGCTTCGATTGCTTCAAGGTGACGTTGGAAGTGGAAAAACAGTGGTCGCATTGCTTGCCATGGCAACAGCTATTGAAGCGGGATGCCAAGCTGTTTTGATGGCACCTACCGAAGTATTGGCCCGCCAACATTTAGCGACCATTGGACCTTTAGCGGAAAAAGCCGGGATAGAAGTTGTTGCATTAACGGGTCGCGACAAGGGAAAACCGCGCCAATTGATCCTTGATAAATTAGCATCCGGCGAAGCAAAAATAGCCATTGGCACCCATGCGCTCTTCCAAGACGATATTGTTTTCAATAACTTAGGCTTTGCCGTTATTGATGAGCAGCATCGCTTCGGGGTTCACCAGCGCTTACAGTTGGCAGCTAAGGGTACCGGTGTTGACGTGTTAGTGATGACCGCAACTCCGATCCCACGAACGCTGATGTTAACCGCTTATGGCGATATGGATGTATCGCGGTTAATGGAAAAACCGATCGGCCGCAAACCCATCGACACTCGAGTTTTGCCCATTAAGCGCATGGATGATGTTGTGCAAGGGATTGGGCGTTCGTTGCAACAAGGAGCCAAAGTCTTTTGGGTTTGTCCTTTGGTTGAAGAATCCGAAAAGGTAGATTTGGCTGCCGCCGAAGACCGCCACGTGCATTTGTCGCAAGTTTTTGGATCACAAGTGGGCTTGATCCATGGCCGCATGAAGGCAGCCGAAAAAGATGCAGCAATGGCTGCGTTTATCAACGGCAACGTTAAAGTTTTAGTGGCAACAACGGTTATTGAAGTGGGTGTTGATGTTCCCGACGCGACGGTCATGGTGATCGAACATGCCGAGCGCTTTGGCTTGGCCCAATTACACCAACTTCGGGGTCGTATCGGACGGGGAGATGCTGAGTCGAATTGTTTATTACTCTACACACAGCCTTTGGGTGAAATAGCTAAAGCTCGGCTTAAAATTATGCGCGAAACGGAAGACGGGTTTGTCATTGCGGAAGAAGACTTAAAATTACGCGGTGCAGGCGAATTATTAGGGACCCGACAAAGCGGAATGGCTGAGTTTAGAATGGCTGATTTGAGCGCCCACAGCGAACTTTTAGCCATGGCGCGCGACGATGCAGCACTTTTTCTACAACGCGATCCTCATTTAGAAAGCGAGCGTGGGCAAGCCATTCGTACACTATTATATTTGTTCAACTGTGATTCTGCAGTTCGCAATCTACGTTCAGGATAAACGTAATCTTCTTTAACCATAAACTATGTTTTAAGGCTGAAATTTATTGAAACAGGTCGACACACACTCCGCTAATTTTAGTACTATTATGTCGCTAGAAATCAACAACTTACAATGGGTGGGGGCAAGAAAAATGACGGACAGCCACCATCCCCTCCATGATGAACTAACAAAAATGACCAATGCTACACGATTTAGATATAATGTTCAGTATTAGTACACAGGGAATAGCCAACGCATCGAACAATGGCTAGATAAAAACTGCTCATTTTCCTATGCATTTGTCATTGATAAAGCTTCAACAAATCCTAGTTCAGCCGGCAATATTCAGCTTTGTTTTAAAAATGAAATTGACTGGACCAAATTTTGCGACATGTACTTAGTAGTTTTTAAGAGCCCTGCCCATTAGCTTTTAAGGGCCCTGCCCTTAACCGTCTTCGGTCCCTTTATTTACAACATCTTGCCTATCATTTGGACGCTGTTCTTTTTGAATAAGAATCGGTATTCGATCGGCTTCACGCAACACCTCAAGATCTTCATAAACATGGGCAGAGGTCATGATTGTGTTTTTCTGTTTTTGAGTACGCAAATCAGGTGGCGTAATAATCCCCCCTGAAATCACCATTTTAATGGCTTCTTCGGTGCTCATACTGAGTGAAATTAAATCTTTTTTCGGAACGAACAACAAAAATCCAGACGTCGGATTTGGAGTTGTTGGTAAGAAAATATTTATGCACTCTTCTTCTGTAACGTTTTGAACCTCACCTTCTGTACGGCCCGTAATGAAAGCAATCGCCCACAATCCCCGGCGTGGGTATTCAACCAGAACAGCTTCACGAAAGGCGCTGGATTGCTGGGCTAAAACGGTTTCTAAAATTTGTTTAACCGCACTATAAATATTACGCACAATCGGCATTCGGTTAAGTAGGCGTTCCGTAAAGCGAAGCCAAAGTTTCCCAAAAAATCCCGCCGTCACAGCCCCAACAATAGTTAGAAAAATGAAAAGAATAATCAAACCTAGCCCCGGTACGCCGAAAGGCAAATAGCTTTCAGGGTTATATTGCTCGGGTAAAAGTGGGGTTACTTTTGCGTCGACAAAACCAATGAATAACCAAGCCAAATAGCCTGTAATAAAAAGCGGTGCCGTAATCAAAATTCCGGTAAGGAAATATGCCCGTAGGCGTTGCCCAAACCCAAGCGTATGTTGTGTTTTTTGCCCCGCTTGGGTTTCAGCATCAACATCTTCAGCTGAGCGAGACATGGTCTTCGGATCGCGGGGGGGGTTTTCCATATTTTCCATCTATGTGGGTCGTACAAAAGAAATTTGCTTTTCTATTCAGCCCTTAAATATAATGCTATTGGTCTAATGAGTAATACAAACCGTCCCCGTATGAGTAAAGGCAGTTTCTAAACATGACAAACCGTGAATATCCAAAACGCCCCATTGTAGGCCTTGGTGCTGTGATAGTTGGCCCCAACGGGGTTGTGTTGATAAAAAGAGGGAAGCCACCCCGTATGGGCGCATGGAGCTTGCCTGGGGGAGCTCAGGATTTAGGAGAAACAGTAAAAGAAGGTCTTGTTCGCGAAGTTAAAGAAGAAACAGGATTAGATGTTCAAGTTTTAAAATTTATTGATGTCGTTGATTCCATCAATCGTGACCCCGACGGACGGCTCCAATACCACTACACCCTAATTGATGCCTGCGTCATTGTAACCGGCGGCACCTTAAAAGCCGGTAGCGATGCAATGGATGCTAAATGGTTTTCAAGGGACGAAATCACAGAACTTAATTTATGGTCAGAAACCAATCGAATTATCGATGGCGCAATCGCCATATATGAAAACCACTAACGCAATCGCTATATATCAGAGAACGAGAACCTGATTAACGTTCGCGGAATCTGGTTTTAACGGAGCTAACAATAGGTTTCAGTAAATAATTAAGAAGTGTTTTGCGCCCAATTTTAATATCGGCTTGAACTGTCATGCCCGGTAAAACCTTGTTCACTTGTGGATCATTGCCAACGTAATCCCGATCCATCGAAATGACCCCTTTATAATAAGGGTCGCCTTGCTCATCCAAAAAAGTTGATGCAGATATCTCTTTTAGTTCGCCAGATATGCTACCATAGAGAGCAAAATCATACGTTGTCACTTTAATGGTAACCGGTTGCCCAATTTCAACATGGCCTACGTCACGGGTGGTAATCCGCGTTTCGACCAATAGCTCTTCATACAAAGGCACAATTTCTAGGATGATAGCACCCCCTGGAATCACTCCCCCTGCGGCATGAACTTTCAGACCTTTAATAACGCCATGAATAGGCGAGATAATTTTCAATCGGCGAACCCGATCATAAAGCTTATCAAGCGACGAGTTAACCTGCGCCAGCTCATTAGTCACAACGCCCATTTGGGTCAGCGCTTGTTCCTTTTCATTGGTATGAAGTTCACGTAGCTTATTTCTTGATTTCTCTAGGCTTTCACTAGTGCGCCTGCGTTCGACAATCATATTCGACAACTCACCCCGGGCATCATTAACCTGACGCTTAATATCCAAATAGACTATTTTTGTTGTCAGCCCTTCTTTGTACAAGCTTTCACGCAAAACCAGCTCTTCTAACAATAAGTCTGCTCTTTTGGATGCTGTTTCCTCGCGCTCATCAAAAAGGGCAAGCTCTTGTTTTTTCTGCTCAATTTGCGCGACCACAACTTCGCTACGTTTTTCACTCGCTTCAATTTGACTTTGATATATGGTATACTGATCATTGACCAAATTTTTGTACGCGTCGCCAACAATTGTAAAATCAGGTTCCCGTTCGGTTCCGACAGCATGAAACCGCTCAGCTTCTAGGGCAAGGGCTGCATGGCGCGATTTCATTTGTTTAAGCTCAGTTTGTGCATTTGCTGGGTCCAACCGAATTAAGACCTGGTCAGCTTGGACGACTTCTCCCTCATCGATCAAAATCTCTGAAATAATGTCCCCTTCAAGGTGCTGAATGGCTAGCACTTGGCCCGTTGGAACAAGCTCGCCTAAGGTAACCGCGACTTCATCAAC
>JAPKAX010000060.1 GCA_028825025.1 Rhodospirillales bacterium
GCGGTCACAGGCACCTGAAGCCTGCGCGTCTACCAATTCCGCCACCTGGGCATCGGATCATCTAAACACCATTCTTCTTCACCGAAGCACAGCTATTATTGGCGCACAGGTATTTTGTCAACCGTAATTTAGCTTAAGCGTAGCATATGCATACACTTGTGTTTAGCTATAAGGTTGACGGTAGCTGTGATGCCATGTAATTCCAAGGATTAAGAATTCATGGTTTTATCAGGGGTCCTTATTTGCGATACTTGATATGTCGCGTTAGAACCAAATTTAGCGCATTTAAACGAGGTGATATCAAATGGCTAGAGTAACAGTATTCGGCGGCTCAGGGTTTATTGGCCGCTATTTGGTTCGGCGTTTGGCTACTGAAGGATGGCAAGTGCGTGTCGCATGCCGGGATCTGGAAATCGCAAATTTATTACGTCCTTCTGGTGATATTGGGCAAGTTGTTCCTTGGTGCTGCGATATCACGCAGCAGAATCATGTTGCCGCGGCGGTTAATGGGGCCGATGCCGTTGTGAATTTGGTTGGTGCTTTATATGAAAGCGGCCGCAATTCGTTTGCTAATTTGCATGTTGCCGGGGCACAAACGATTGCTGAAGCCGCACAGGCTGCTGGCGTTGCTAAAATGGTCCATGTTTCTGCTTTAGGAGCCAATGATAAATCTAGTTCGGTTTATGCGCAAACTAAGGCGGCGGGTGAAAAGGCTGTTAAAGCGGCATTTCCTGAAGCTGTTATTTTGCGTCCAAGCGTGCTGTTTGGCCCAGAAGATGGGTTCTTTAATTTATTCGCCGGACTGTCTCGTTTCACCATGGTTCTTCCGGTTTTTGGCTGCCCAATGTTGCCAAAGCTTAAATCCGATGAAGACGGTTATAAACTTGATTTCTACGGAGATGGTGGAACTAAATTTCAGCCGGTTTACGTCAACGATGTCGCCAAAGCTATCGTCTCAAGCCTCAGTTTGGCCGAAGCGAAAGGCCAAACCTATGAGCTTGCTGGCCCAACGACCTACAGCTTTAAGCAATTAATGGAAATGCTACTGAAATACACCAACCGGAAGCGATTGTTGGTTCCAATCCCATTCTTTGTTGCCAAACTTTATGCGACGTTTTTGCAAATACTACCAAAGCCCCTGCTGACACGGGATCAAGTAACGCTGCTGCAATCAGATAATGTGACAAGCGATGTGGCAAAAGGGCTTGCCGATTTAGGCATTCGCCCGACAACGGCAGAATCTATTTTACCAACCTATTTAGGCCGCTTCCGCCCAAAAGGCAGCTACGATAAGCTCAGTGCTTAACGTCTGATAAGCTGAGCGCATAAACCGAAAAGAAGCCTAGTAACGTTGAGGCAGAACGTCGTCACGGCTGGATGATTCTTCTTTGGCTGCGGTAACGATCAGGTCGCCAAATTCACGCAAAAATACGGAACCCCGGACGGTGCGTTGAATAAGAACACTGCGTTTGTCGTCTGGGTCAGGCTTGCGACGCACCATATCCAGTCCAGTCAAACGGTTTACAGCGCGCGTGATCGCCGGTTTAGATACTTTGAGTAAATTCGCGAGTCCCCGAACGGTATGCGGTGGCGGTGTCAAATAAACGGTAAGCAATAAAGACATTTGGCGGGCGGATAAGTCAGGTGCATCTAAACGAACACTTTTTACAATTGCACGACGCCAGATGTCTAAAGCCTTTAGTTCATCAAATTCCACATCCATCCGATAAATGCCTCCACACAGGATAAATCATTTCGATATCGGAACCTTAAAGCCATTTGATGCGCAATGACAACCGTCTTTTGTGTTGTTCCGTTGATTTGTTTAATTATCTATTCAAAACGTTTTTCTAAAGCCTTAAATACAGCGCGCATACCCATGGCTTCACCCCCTTCTGGCCGTCCTGGTCGTGTTGACATGTTCCAAGCAATTAAATCTAAATGTGCCCACGCAATATGAGGCTCAACAAAGCGCTCCAAAAAGAGGGCGGCAGTAATTGCCCCACCGAAACGACCCGCAGGCGCATTGGTTATATCAGCAATTTTCCCAGTGATTTGATTATTGTAGTCGGCCCAAAGTGGCATCCGCCAAAGAGGGTCATTTGTCAATTGAGATGCGTTGAGTAGTTCCGTTGCCAAACCGTCATCATTGACAAATAAGGCGGGAAGGTCGGTTCCAAGGGCAACGCGGGCGGCTCCAGTCAAGGTCGCGAAATCAATGATGACTTCAGGGTTTTCAGATGCGGCCTCAAACAAGGCATCGGCCAGAATAACCCGGCCTTCGGCATCGGTATTACCAATTTCAATTGTCAGCCCTTTTCGGCTATTCAAAACATCGCCCGGCCGCATGGCATTCGCGGACACACTATTTTCAACCGCTGGGATCAATACCCGCAAACAGACGGGCAACTTTGCGGCCATAATCATTCCGGCCAAGCCCAAAACGTGGGCAGCCCCGCCCATATCTTTTTTCATCAGCTCCATGCCCGATGCTGGCTTTAGATCAAGCCCGCCGGTATCGAAACAAACACCTTTACCAACCAAAGTTAATTTGCGGCCCTGTTTGTCGCCCCAACGGATATCAATCAATCGGGGGGCGCGATCATGGGCCCGGCCAACCGCGTGGATGGCCGGATAGTTTTGCTCAATCAAGTCATCGCCAACAATCACTGAATAATTGGCCCCGTGCTTCCGGGCTAAGGTTTCAGAGGCACTTGCCAGCTCTTCAGGGCCTAAATCATTGGCGGGTGTATTAATCAGGTCACGGACCAAATGCGTATTCGAAGCCGCCGCTTCAACAGCGGCCCGGTCGCATTTATCAGGCCAAATTAACTGCGGAGGCACTAAACCAGAAGATCGGTACCGGTCATATTGATAGGTCGCTAAAGCCCACGCCAACGTCGCGTTATATAAATCGGCCCCGCTAAGTCCTCCATCATCTAAGGTATAGACGCCTGAGACCAAATGGCAGGGAAGATTAGCCCACTCCCAAAGTGGGGCGTCATTACCGATCAAATAAATAAATTGATCCGGATCACCATAATTGCCGGGTAGACTAAAAGCGGAATTCGAATGGGCTGTAAAACCGTTGGTCGCGATCCAATCCCGCTGACGTTCAGATTGCTTTGCTAACCATACATCAAAAAGGGAGCGTCGAACGATGGTGATCATCATTGGGGTGGATTGTGAAGTGGCTATCAAATTGAGAGGCATTGTGGCTCCTAAGCGAAAAAAATTAGGGTTGGAACCCTAAAATCAGGATGAACTTAAAACACATGCTTGAAAACCATCTTTCGTCCACTATTTCTTAAAAATATCATTTTGCTACTTTTATATAGAAATCATCATGTCTGAGATTGCGATTGTTATTGGAAATAAGAATTATTCATCGTGGTCGTTACGCGGATGGTTGGCGATAAAGCGGTGCGGCATTGAATTTGATGAAATTATACTTCTGTTGGATATGCCGGACACGAAAGAGAAACTGATCCAAAATTCAAAAGCCGGATTGGTTCCCGTTCTTAAATGCGCAGATATCACGATTTGGGAAACCATGGCCATATGCGAATATTTGGCTGAGACTTATCCCGCTGCTAGGCTTTGGCCAGATGACGCAAAAACCCACGCTTATTGCCGCTCTGTCTCGAATAAAATGCACGCCGGGTTTGTTCCCTTGCGCTGTCATATGCCGATGGATATAAAAATTACCTATCCGGGTGAAGGTCGTGGACCAAGGGTTAAAGATATCATTGCTCGAATAGTCGATATTTGGGCTGATTTCCGAAAATATTTTGGCCAGAATGGGCCATTTTTATTCGGCGAATTCACCATTGCTGATGCGATGTTTGCACCGGTTGTTGCGTGCTTTAAAACCTTTGCTGTTGATGTTCCCGAAGTTACTATGGCTTATATTGGCGCAGTTTGTGAATGCCCCGAAATGCAAGAATGGCGAGCGGCTGCAGAAGCGGAAACGCAAATTATTAAATACGTGTAAGATTAAACAATCGAAGACGTGTCTTTGATTTAGGAAGAATAAAAATGTTTGGTTGGTATAAAGAATATCGCAGAGCCTCAGAAGTTAAACAGCTTAATCGCGATGCCCCCTTAATCGTTACACACGCAACAGACTTGTTCAAACCGTCGATCTTGACTGAGATCGCGTGTCAGGTTCGTGATCATGTCGACCGCATTCATGCCCAATACGGAACCAGCCTTATTGATTTGAAACGTGCCCATTTTGATTATAAACGAATGCACAAAGAAGCCCGGCACCGGGCCGACCAAACCGTGCTCAGCAGTATGACTTTAACAATTATTTATATACGGGCAGAAATGGCTGGCCCCGGCGCGGACCAAGCGCGGCATGACATTGAAGCGTTTGTAAATTCCTATGCGGATAATTAGCATGCATAAAGAAGCCGCTGCCAAATCAACGGCAACGGCTTTTAAAACAAAGTACCCTAATGCATTAGATAACGTTAATTGTTAGCGACCCAATGCCTTCAACGCTGCCCTTCATGACATCTCCTTTAACAATTGCGCCAACGCCAGCAGGCGTGCCAGAATAAATTAAATCACCCGGAGCGAGCGTGAAGAGGCCGGACAAGTATGAGATGGTTTCTCGAATGTTCCAGATTAATTGATTGATATTGCCGTCTTGGCGGGTCTCGCCATTGACGTCCAACCAAATCCGGGCATTTTCTAATCCACTAACTTGATCGACGGGAACAATTTCCCCACACGGCGCTGAGTTTTCAAACGCCTTACCAACTTCCCATGGGCGGCCCGCCTTTTTTGCGACGCCTTGTAAATCACGGCGCGTCATATCTAGGCCTAACGCATACCCATAAACACAATCCATTGCATCTACTTCTGCTATATCTTTTCCACCTTTAGATAAAGCGATGACCAATTCCATCTCGAAATGAACGTCTTTTGATTTATCAGGGTATGGGAAATTACCACCATCTGGGACAATGGTGTCAGGATTTTTTTGAAAGAAAAACGGTGGCTCGCGGTCTGGATCGTGCCCCATTTCCCGTGCGTGGGCAGCGTAGTTACGGCCAACGCAGTAGATGCGGTGAATGGGGAAAAGATCATCAGATCCACGAACCGGAACGGTTGGGATTGTTGGAGGGGTTATTACATAAGCCATTTATTTTCTCTCTTATACCAAATTATAATGCAGTGTTAAAAAATTAAAATCTATTCGGATATGAGTTCCCACTCAGCATCCACTTGAACATCCGCAGACCGATACAGATTCATGACGGGGCTGCGATATTCAACATTTTTTGTCAATTTCGCAAACCGTTCTTCCGATTCGTTGCCCTAGGCCAGAATTTTAGGCTTAACCCAGTTAAAATAGGGGCGAACACCGTGAACGCCCATCGATCCACGTTGGTCAACTTCTCCGTCTGTGTCTATATTGATGGAGTTATATTCAAACCCCATGGCTTCTGCGCATCAGTTGGCCTGTACTTAATCTTTAATCATTAGTTTTCTGGGCGTCGTCGTGAAACGTTCAAAGCCTGTTTCTGTAATCCAAATGGGTTCAGTAATTTCCAATCCGCCATCTTCTAACCAAAGCGCTGGCATGAAATGGATTGCCATGTTTGGTTCGAGCACCGTCTTATCACCCATGCGCAAACTAAATGTGCGCTCGCCCCAATCCGGGGGATACGACAAACCAATGGGGTATCCGGTGCGGCTGTCTTTATTAAACCCGTGTTTTTGTATTGTCGTATAAAAGGCGGCAGCAATATCTTCCGCTAAATTCCCCGGCTTGGCTTTTTCTAACCCCGCCTCAATGCCTTCAAGAACGGCCTTTTCTGCATCCAAATATTTTTGTGGAACTTTGCCCAAATATACGGTTCTGCATTGCGGAGCATGATAACGCTTATGACATCCCGCGATTTCAAAAAATGTACCTTCGTTGTTTTTGAGTGGTCGGTCATCCCACGTCAAATGTGCTGCCGATGCATCAATACCCGATGGAACCATAGGCGCAATGGCCGGGTAATCTCCGCCGTGGCCGTCGACCCCCATAATTCCGGTATGATAAATTTCAGCCACCAGCTCATTCTTTTTCAAACCCGGCTCAATGACCTCAAATATCCTGGCGTGCATGGCCTCAACGATGCGTCCGGCGCGGCTCATGTATTCTAATTCTTGTTGAGATTTGACGGCCCGTTGCCAATTTACCAAGCCGGTCGCGTCTTTAAATTTTGCATTGGGCAGGTGCTTGGTTAAGGACGCATAGCAGGCGGCTGAAAAATAATAATTATCCATTTCAACGCCGGTGTGAAATTTATCCCATCCACGTGTCATAATCACCTCTGATAGATAATCCATAGGGTGCCGATCTGGGGTTTGAACGTAATGATCGGCGTAGGGGACAATGTTGCTGGCGTCCATATATACGGTGCGGTGTGCGCCGGGTGTATCCATACCACGACCATACCAAACAGGCTCACCCGTCTGACTTACCAATACACATTGATGGGTATAAAAGGACCAGCCGTCGTAGCCGGTTAACCAGGCCATGTTCGACGGGTCTGTGACGATCATTAATTCAACACCTGCAGCCGCCATAGCGGTCCGGGTTTTTAACAACCGCTCTGCATATTCATACCGGCTGAAGTTCAAGATTACGGATTGGTCGGTCATGGCTATTCTCCAAATATTCAGAATTGAGCTTAGCTCTAAATTTTCGGAAAATGCACTCGAAAACAACCTGACAGTGAACTTTTATTCCGTCGAGTTTTTACCCTTAATCATCGTCCCGGCCCCACCAGGGGTGAAGAACTCGACCAGAATTCCGTGTGGTATACGCCCGTCGCTGATAACCGCCGCTTCAACGCCTTGATCGACGGCATCTAAGCACGTTTCGACCTTCGGGATCATACCGCCAGATATTGTCCCATCTGCCATCGCGGTACGGACTTCATCGGCACTCATTTCAAGAATTAGCTTGCCATTTTTATCCAACACACCACTGACGTCGGTCAGCATAATAAGGCGTTTTGCGCCCAAAGCTGAAGCAATCGCGCCAGCCGCTGTGTCGGCGTTAATGTTAAAGGTTTCACCATTTGGTCCGCTGCCTATGGGCGCAATCACCGGGGTGATGTCGGAATGCTCAAAACATTTAAGGATATGCGGGTCAATCACGTCGGGCTCACCAACAAGGCCTAAATCTAGGACCCTTTCGATATTAGAGCCCTCATCGCGCTTGGTTCTGACCAGCTTTTTCGCCTTGATCAAGTTGCTATCTTTACCACACAGTCCCGCTGCCCGGCCACCGGCTTCATTGATAGCAGAGACGATTTCTTTGTTTATGGACCCTGCCAAAACCATTTCAGCAATTTTCATGGTTTCTTCATCGGTGACGCGCAACCCGTCAATAAATTCAGATTTTACGTTCAAACGTTTCAACATGGCGCCAATTTGTGGCCCACCACCATGAACAATGATCGGGTTGAGGCCGACTTGGCGCAGCAATACAATATCGCGCGCAAACAGCTTGGCTAATTCCGGGTCACCCATGGCATGACCGCCATATTTGATAACTACGGTTTTATCCGAATAGCGCTTCATAAACGGCAGCGCTTGCGAGAGCATTTTGGCTTGGTTTAGCCATTCTGCTTCATATGAGTTGTTTTCGTCTTCCATAATAGAAACTTAACCCAACTAATAGGGCATCACCAGAAGAGAAATCCAACGCATAAAATTCATCATCTAGACGTTCTGAGGAGGGGCGATCTGGGTTTTTTAATTATTTTTTACATCCCGTATCTGGCAACACCAGAATAACGTGGCGCTGCCAGCGGGTGTGTTGGATAGAGGTTATATTTTATTCATCCTCCTCTAGTGATTCTTCGTTATCAGCGTATCGATAACAAGAGTTAATTTGTTTGAAAATGTGCGTATATGATTAGGTCAATAGTCACAAATATGAACTTATAGGTAATCTAATATACTGATAGTTGATTAGGCGAGTTTTATTGTATTTCAAAATGTAACAGGCTGAAACATAGCAAGCTTTGCTTGCAGAAAATTACAAGCGATAGGCGGTGTTAGTTTTTGTATATCACATGCAAGCCGGCACCCTAACGGCATTTGCGGCTGGGGTGAGGGAGCGACTAGGGTTTATGTTATAGGCAGTTAGCTATCAGCCAAGGTGGCTAAGGATGCGCGCAGCTCGGCGATGCCGTAACCTTTGCGTGAACTGGTTTTTGCAATCACAGGGTGGGACGCGGGATTCTTGGAAATAACCTTTAAAACTTTATCTTCAAGCTTCGCTAGATAGTCAGCTTTCACTTTATCGACTTTGGTTAGCACTACTTGATAGGGTTGGGCCGCTTGATCGAGCATCGCCATGACACCTAAGTCAGATTCTTTTAAGCCGTGGCGGGAATCGACTAAAACACAAACCCGACGCAAATTGGCCCGACCTTTTAAATACGATTCAACTAAGCCGGTCCATTGTTGGACTTGTGCTTTTGAGACGCGGGCGTAGCCGTAGCCCGGCAAATCAGCAAGCATCAGGCGCTCGCCTAAATTAAAGAAGTTAATTTCGCGCGTTCGGCCTGGCGTGTTGGATGTACGGGCCAAGGTGTTTTGACGGACAAGCGCGTTTAAGATACTCGATTTTCCAACGTTAGAGCGCCCAGCGAAAGCAATTTCAGCCATCGGCTCGGCCGGAACTTGCTCTAATTTGACGCAGCCAATAACAAAACTGCACGGCTGTTCAAACAAGATCCGTCCGCGCTCTAAGACTTCTGGGTCTTCGAGATTGAGTTCCGTTGCCAATGTCATGGCGGTATCCTTATGTAACGATTTGGGGGACCTTAAATAACGCTCCCGCATGAAGCGCTGCCCTATGACAGCGCTTGTTTTCCAGTAATACCCATTTTACGCATGATCAGCCATTGCTGTGCCATGGACAGGGTGTTGTTCCAAGCCCAATAGACCACCAATCCTGCTGGGAAACGAGCCAGCAAGAAGGTAAAGATGATCGGCAAAAACATGAAGATTTTTGCCTGAACCGGATCTGTTGGCTGTGGGTTTAACTTTTGCTGCAAGAACATAGAAATACCCATGAGCAACGGCCAAACACCTACCATTAAGAAATCTGGTGGGGTAAACGGAATTAAACCAAACAGGTTGAAGATCGTTGTTGGGTCAGGCGCGGACAAATCTTGAATCCAGCCAAAGAACGGTGCGTGCCGCATCTCAATGGTAACGAACAACACTTTATAGAGCGAGAAGAAGACCGGGATCTGGATCAAGATGGGTAAACAACCCGACGCCGGATTAACCTTTTCCTTCTTATAAAGATCCATCATCGCCTGATTGAGCTTCATTTTGTCATCGCCATAACGCTCGCGCATTTCGGTCATTTTAGGCGATAGCTTTTTCATCTTACTCATCGATGTGTAAGATTTATTAGCCAGCGGAAACAAAATGGCTTTGATGCCAACGGTAAGCAATAAAATTGAAATTCCTAAGTTAAGGACAATGTCGTTGATCCATAAAAGCGCATAGAAAATTGGCTTGGTTAGGAAGTAGAACCAACCGAAATCGATGGCTAAATCAAATTGAGTAACGCCAATTTTTTCTTCATAGGCATCTAACAATTTAACTTCTTTGGCACCTGCAAAAAAATGGTTCTCTGTGGTGATCGAGCCACCAGCAGGAACGGAGACTTGTGGGCTTAAGTAATCTACTTGATACATATCGACCAAGCCCTGCATACGGTGCAAATATCTGGTTTGAGTTTTCAGCTTCTGATCAGGGATCAAAGCGGTTAACCAATACTTGTCAGTAATACCGATCCAGCCACCAATAGCTTCATTTTTGATTTGGCCTTGATCTTTCAAATCATCGTAGTCGACTTCAGAAAGGGTTTTTTCAGAAACACCCAACAGGCCTTCATGCAAAATATAAAAACCAGTGGTTTCAGGCGTGCCTCGGCGTGAAATCAAACCGTAAGCATTTAGTGCTGCTGCTATTTTAGATGTATTCTCGACCGTTTGTGTGACCGTGAACATGTAATTTTCGTCTAAAGCAAAAGTCCGCTTAAACAACAACCCTTCTGTGTTGTCCCATGACAGCGTAACCGGGCTGTCGGGAGTTAACGTTTGAGCGTTTGCTGTCCATTTGGTTTCTTGACCAGGAACCTTAATGCCTTGTGCGCCAACCCAACCGAATTGCGCATAATAAGCCCCATTGGCTGCTTTAGGCGATAACAATACGATCTCAGCACTATCAGCGTCTTGCTCCTCACGGTAATCGATCAAGGTAAGGTCATCAACCCGGCCACCGGTCAGGGCGATAGAGCCATGCAGGCGCGGCGTGTTGATTTTAACGCGGTTGTTAAGAGCCAAAATGTCGGCCCGGTTTTGTCCTTCTGCTTGAGCAACAGTTGTACCCGGAATAACCGGCGCAATACCAGATACCGGTCCGGAAGTTTGGGGTATGTTTGACGTTTGCCCACTTTGGGGAATCGCACCAGGTGCGAGTTGCTCTGAGATCAACGGTTGTTCAGGTGGCGGCGGACGCGTTGCATCGAAATACATTTGGAAGCCAACCAGGATCGCGATTGATAGAACAATCGCTAAAATCATATTTTTATTGTCAATCATTTGACGACCAAAACCTTCTTGTGTGAATGCGCGAGGCAACTATTGCCGCTCAATCTATATGTTTCTGGGACCGGATCATATCCGTAGCCACCAAACGGGTGGCAACGTAAAATTCGTTTGAGGGCCAACCAAGCGCCCCGAAAGGGACCATATTGGTCTAAAGCATCAAGCGCATAAGACGAACATGTGGGCTCAAACCGGCAGCTTCCGGCTAAATAAGGGGAAATCAAAAGCTGATAGCCCCTGATCAATAGCCGAAGTGGAAAATTAAGCGCTTTCGTCAACCAGCTCATGACGTGTCTTAATCTTTCTCTTCAAGCGCGCTTGTTAGCTTTAAGCTTTTTAAGCGCTGTTTTTAAATCTTTCACCAAGGCCAGGTACGGGCGTTTAATTGTGCCTGCTCGACCAATGATAACCAAATCGAGGCCGCTTGCTACGATAACCGGTAAAACCTCATCAGCTACAGCCCGAAGTCTGCGGCGGACACGATTACGGATGACCGAGTTCCCGACCTTTTTCGTCACAGTAAAGCCGACGCGAACGGCGTCGGCCTCTATTTCGCCTTGTGCTTCCTGTGGTGCGCGGTTGCGTACCTGCAGGACAAGCCCTGCCACTGCCCACTTCCGACCCTGTTTTGCGGCCCTTAAAAATTCCTGTCGATGCTTCAACCTATATAAGGCTGGCGCAGCTTGAGAATCATCAGGACACAACGGGGTCGTCAGTGAAACCGTTGGCTCAGCATTTAAGCTGACAGACGTTTGCGTCCCTTTGAGCGTCGGTTTGCGATAACGTTACGACCACCGACTGTGGACATGCGGCTCCGAAAACCATGACGACGCTTACGAACTATTTTACTTGGCTGAAACGTGCGTTTCACGATCCTGCTCCTATATGTGAATTTTCCCGGTGTATAAGGGCTTGAAAGAGAGAAGTCAACGGTGCTGACAGTGAAAAAGTGATTCATTGCCCGCTTATTAATGCCAATCAATATTGATTATAGTTATATACCACGTCCGATGAGCGTTGTTAGACCGTTTGATCTGATGAATCAATGAGTCGCATCGAGTTCATTGAGATTATTTGTTTATTTTAACAGACAAACAAATTTATGAACCAAAATCATATCAAACCTCACAATACTTTTAATGAATTGTTATGAAAAAATACAACTCTTAATTATAAAACAGGTAGGAAATAGTAATGCTTTATTTGTGTGTTTTTTAGGAATACTTTTTATAAAATGTAAAAATTGATTAATTTCATTTATATGAGTATTGCATTACTGCTGATTTGTATGTTCTCAAGCCGATGCCGCAGAAATATATGCTGCAAATTATCCACCGATGATGATCGAAGATTTTCTCCGCAGTAGCATTGCGCTTGATATTATTAAAAAAACGGAGGCCCGAATTGGCGAGGATAGCTCTGTCACGCTCTATCCCTTCACCCGCACGTTAAAGATTGTGGAAGCGCAATCGCTTGGTATTTTTCCGATTATATTTAATTGCCCAGCACGGAAAGACAAATACACTTAGATTGCCACGATATTAGACATTGAAGATGTTTTTCTAACGACAAATAAGGCAGTTATCAGTCTTGAAAAGGCGCGAGAATTAAATTCGATCAGAGTTGTTCAGGGTAATGCGATGGATGTATTCTTAACATCACATAGGCTGACTAATCTAACGCGTGATCCAAAGGAGAGCATGAACACCTGAATGCATCATCGCGGCCATATTAACGCTTTGACATTTAATAACTAACGTTTGTCAACACATGTGGAAACAAGAAAAATTAAAACGCCTTTGTTAATTGGGGCACCGATCAATCAATCTGAAGCCTATATTGCTGCTAATAAAAATTTACCATCTGCGCTAGCAGAAAAACATTGTGGTGCCGTGGCTTCAATGCATGCAGATAGCTCAATCCAAAAAATCGTAAGTAGCTACGCAAAATAAAATGAAGAACTGTGTCTGGATTAAGTGTGTGATGAAAACACATTGAGTATTACTCTAAGTTGAAGTTTCGCCGGGCTATTTGGTAGCATCTGTTTTATAACTTCTCATAAATAATTACTCTTCAATGATACCTCAGGATGATTTATGGCGAACGGCACACCAACCATCGCATTTATGCGTCGGGAATGGCGCTTTCTTTTGTTTGGTGCATTGATCATGTTTTGGACCAGCCCCGGCCAAACCTATTTAATATCTTTGTTTGGTGATCAATTTCGCCAAGACTTTGGCTTGAGCCACGGTGAATTCGGCAGCCTTTATACCCTAGCAACTCTTACCAGTGCGGCTATTTTGTGGCCCATGGGACGGCTGGTCGATAAATTGCGGCTGGTTAAATTTGTTTGGTGGGTATGTGTAGCCATGGTTGTAGGCACCGTATCCATGTCTTTTGTTAATGGCCCGATCGCTTTGTTTTTTGGCATTTTGGTTGTTCGCTTTTTAGGCCAAGGCATGATGTCTCACATTGCTGTGACGGCTATGGCACGGCGCTATGTCGGGGAACGCGGTCGTGCTATAGCTATTGCCGGATTTGGTTTCCCCATTGGAGAAGGTATTTTTCCGCCCCTGATTTCCATTGGTTTGACTGTGATCAGTTGGCAAAATATCTGGATCGGCATGGGCATTGCCGCGGCAGTCATGTTGCTACCAACGGTTCCGTTTTTATTAAAGCGAACAGCTGGTCAAGATGGGCAAGGGCCGGATGCATTGGCTGCGCCTGATCAAAATCAAAAGCAATGGACGCGGGGCGAAATGCTCCGCGATCGGCGGTTTTTTATGATTGCACCTTTAATCATGACCATGTCGGCCCTGTTCACCGGCATCATTTTTCACCAAAAATACTTAATTGTTAGCCTTAAAGATTGGGATTTTCTGTGGTGGAGCATCTGCTTTTCGGGCTTTGCAGTCTGCCAGATTATCGGTAGTTTTTCGGCAGGATGGCTGGTGGATCGCATTTCAGCCCGGCGCATCGCCCCCTTCGTTCTGCTTCCTTTTGCGTGCTCGTTATTGATTTTGGGCTTTGGCGATGATGACTATTGGGCTTTGGGTGTTATGGCCTTTATGGGCTTGAGTGCGGGATCGACCAACCCGACGTTTTCATCACTTTGGGCTGAACTTTATGGCACTGAGCATTTGGGCGCGATTCGGGCCGCAGGCGCGGTATTGTCAGTGTTTGCGTCCGCATTAGGGCCGGTGGTTGTCGGCTTGGCTTTGGATGCTAATGTATCTCTGTTGACGATTACAACGATCTCAATTGCGATTACATTATCCACAAGCACTTTGGCTGCGGTTGGATTACGCCGATAGCTTTAACTGTTTAAATGCACGGACTGCTTGCCCAAATCGATTTTGGCTGATAAACCCCCGGCAACATTATTAATATCTTCTTTATAGACTTATTACAGGAGCTTACGCATGTCTTTTGATGATTGCAAAATTGCCGACCTTTCTTTGGCCGAATGGGGCCGGAAAGAAATTAATATAGCTGAGATCGAAATGCCGGGCCTAATGGCTTTGCGTAGCGAACATGGCAAAAGCCAACCGCTTAAAGGTGCCCGCATTGCTGGCTGCTTGCACATGACCATTCAAACCGCTGTTTTGATTGAAACACTTACAGCTCTTGGTGCTGAAGTTCGCTGGTCAAGCTGCAACATTTTCTCGACCCAAGATCAAGCCGCTGCTGCTATCGCTGCTACAGAAGTTCCTGTGTTCGCTTGGAAAGGTCAAACCGAAGACGAATCCGAATGGTGCATCGAAAAAACAATCGAAGGTCCCAACGGCTGGACACCAAACTTAATTTTGGATGATGGCGGCGATTTGACCGTTATGATGCACGAAAAATTCCCTGAATTGATGAAGAACGTTAAAGGCATTTCTGAAGAAACAACAACCGGTGTTCACCGCTTGTATGACATGGAAAAAGCAGGAGCCCTTAAAGTTCCAGCGATTAACGTCAATGATTCAGTAACTAAATCTAAGTTCGATAACAAATATGGTTGCCGCGAAAGCTTGGTCGATTCGATCCGCCGCGCAACAGACGTCATGATGGCCGGTAAAATTGCTGTTGTTGGCGGCTTTGGAGATGTTGGCAAAGGCTCAGCAGAAAGCTTGCGTTCAGCAGGTTGCCGCGTTTTGGTAACTGAAGTTGATCCGATTTGTGCGCTTCAAGCGGCTATGGAAGGCTTTGAAGTTGTGACCATGGAAGATGCGGCTCCTCGTGGCGATATTTTCGTCACCTGCACAGGCAACATCGACGTTATCACGATTGACCACATGCGTGAGATGAAAGATCGGGCTATTGTTTGTAACATCGGCCACTTCGATTCTGAAATCCAAATCGGCGCATTGCGGAATTACATATGGGACAACATCAAGCCACAGGTTGACGAAGTTATCTTTCCTGATAACAAGCGTTTAATCATTTTGGCTCAAGGCCGTTTGGTGAACTTGGGCTGTGGCACTGGCCACCCAAGCTTCGTTATGTCTGCAAGTTTCACCAACCAAGTGTTGGCTCAAATTGAGCTTTGGACCAATGCAAAAGCCTACGACAACAAAGTTTATGTGTTGCCTAAGCATTTGGACGAGAAAGTTGCGGCCCTTCACTTGGAAAAAGTGGGCGCTAAGTTGAGCACGCTAACCAAAGAGCAAGCTGCCTACATCAGCGTTGACCAGGCAGGCCCTCACAAGCCAGACGCATATCGCTACTAAAACTGAGCGGCATACGAAAAAATACGAAAAGCGGTCCCATCTGGGGCCGTTTTTTTATGGCGCGAGTTTATTTGTTCCAAATAAGCCGGATCATGCGTCAACTCCG
>JAPKAX010000302.1 GCA_028825025.1 Rhodospirillales bacterium
TAATGCTGATAACGATTCTTTATATGCGGGTTTGCCTACGAATTACCAGGCGAGTGTGCACGATGCGGCTAATTCATTAGCCAACGCTATGTTTTCGGTGGCTGGTGGCGATGTTATTGGCGCAGGCGAAGTGGGCGACGATTTTATCTGGGGCGGTTCGGGGAATAATCAATTGCATAGCGATGTTCCTGATACGTCTTCAGCGCTTTTTGAGGAACTTAAATTCGGGCTTGGATCAACGGGGGGTGACGACACAATCGAAGGCAGCGTTGGCGACGACAGCATATGGGGTGGTCAAGGTAACGATATGATATCAGGCAATGCGGGAGACGACACCATTTATGGCGACAATAGAGCAAACATGCTAAGAGGTAACGCTGGCGCAGATAATATATTTAGTTATGCAGACGACGACATTATTCGGGGCGGCCAAGGGGATGACAGCATAAGCGGCACTGCTAGGTGAGATCTTTTGGTGAGATTAAGCTATTTTGCTAAAAATTTTATTTAGACATTCGAATATGATTTTAGAAGTCTCCCCTTTATCGTTGAGACTATCTAACGCCATCTGTCCTGCTACTGAGAAATAAGGACTGGTTTTTTGGATATGTTTGATTGGTAGATTTTGACAGCTTCTAATGCCCATCATGGTTGGTGGTATTCCTAATAGTCCAGCGTAGGCCGCGTCACGATCCATAAAATCTTTTCGGCTTTCTCCAGGCAATTTAATCGGCGTAGTTACACAGACAATGTCAACGTCGCTCCCGGTCTCGCTCACAGTTATATGGAACCCAAACAAGATTAGCTTAGAAACTCTAAAGGTTAAATCAGGATCCTCGTTAATCGGTCTCGCCGCTTCGATGGCTTTGTTCAAAAGTTCTTTTCCACGGTTTCGAGAGATGCGCTTCAGGGCCTCCTTGGCTGCGAGTTGACCGACCTGTATCAGTAATCATATAGAATCGAGTTTCATGCTCATCAGGTGCAATTATATCTTGCTTTATGAGTTTGCTTTTACGAGAGGAATCACTGTTCGTAGCTTCTTGCTCCTCCTGATAATATTCTGACGTTTCACAAAGAACTGAAATTCTAACTCCCGTGTGTCAACCGAGTTCCAGAAACCTCTGATTTCGCTAATTTTAGTGAAAGTATCTAATTGAACGTCACCCTTCGCTTTTTCCTGCATTATTTGTTGAATGCTCGAAACAAATAAGTAGCTGCAAAGGTTATCAATTTTAAACGAATAGGGTAGCATATCTATACTATCGTCGCAAAGGTTACGTTGAATTATTTTCAGGCTAATCGGCCAGTGACGCTGAAATCTTTATCAACTATCAGGATATGGTTGGGGTTGTTTCCTAAGGGTGTTGCAATGGAACAGTGGTTTGTTAAAACTATTTCTATTCAGAGATTTTAACCGTTCCGAAGATATTGAAAATGAGTTGTTGATCTATTTTTAACAGCAGATCGGGAGAAGAGATCCTCGTTATTCTGTGTGGATAATGGGCCGTGGCGGGGTTATTGCCTCACCGTGTAAACTTACCTATGTTGGTGAATTAATTTTTACGAACCTTTGTCGACACAACAATTAAGGAAACTCCAATGCTTGATACGTCTGAAAAACAAATTACCGGGCCTGTAGTTCGACTTCATTCTGCGGATAATGTTGTGGTCGCAAGGGCACCGATACAGGCAGGGGTTGAAGTAGTTGATGGTATTATTACGACATGCCCCGTGACGCCCGGTTATAAAATCGCAACACAGCCCATTAAAAAGGGCGACGCGATCCGTAAATATAACGTGATTATTGGGTATGCAGATTCCGACATTGAAACCGGCACGATGTTAGAGAACCATAACGTAATGTTCCACGAGGGCCAAAAAGATTATCGCTTTGGCCGCGATTACAAGCCCATCAAAATGCTCCCAGAAGCTGAGCGTGCAACGTTTAAAGGGTATATGCGCGAAGATGGCCGGGCTGGAACGCGTAATTTCATTGCGATTATGTCCACCGTTAACTGCTCCGCAACTGTAGTCCAAGCCATCGCTAACCACTTCACCGAAGAACGCTTAGCCGCTTTCCCCAACATTGATGGCGTAGCAGCCTTCAGCCACCATTTGGGCTGTGGCATGGAACAAACCGGCGAAGCTATGGATTTGTTGCACCGAACATTGGCCGGATACATAACGCACCCAAACGTCGCGGGTGCACTCGTTATCGGTTTGGGTTGCGAGCGCTGCCAGATTGGCGGATTATTAGGCGCTCAAAAATTAACCCCCGGGCCCCGCTTACGGACAATGATCATGCAAGATGAAGGTGGCACACGCGCCTCTATTGTGAAGGGCATCAGAGAGGTTGAAGACATGCTACCCGAAGCCAACAAATGCGTCCGGACGACGGTCACAGCCAGTCATATCATGGTTGGCCTGCAATGTGGTGGGTCAGACAGCTTTTCATCAATCACAGCAAACCCAGCCTTGGGCCGCGCCGTTGATATTCTAGCGACACACGGCGGCACTGGCATTTTATCTGAAACGCCAGAGGTTTACGGCGTCGAGCACACCCTCACCTGCCGCGCTGCAACGCCTGAAATTGGCAAAAAATTGGTCGAGCGTCTGCGCTGGTGGAAAGAAGAATACTGCGTTGGTCGTGATGTTCAAATCAACGGCAAAGTTAGCCCCGGCAACCAAAAAGGCGGACTGGCTAATATCACCGAAAAATCGTTGGGATCATCTATGAAAGGCGGCACCGGCCCGATGATGGAAGTTTATGAATACGCGCACAAGGTCGAGACCAAAGGTTTCGTCTTCATGGATACACCGGGCTACGATCCGGTTTCCGCCACCGGTCAAATCGCAGGTGGAGCCAACATGATCGCGTTTACAACAGGTCGCGGTTCCTGCTTTGGCGCAAAACCAGCCCCATCGCTCAAACTCGCCTCCAACAGCATTATGTATAACCGCATGATCGAAGATATGGACATCAATTGTGGTGAAATCGTTGATGGCACCGCCACCCTAGACGAAATGGGCGAGGCCATCTTCCAGCTTTTCCTTGACACGGCATCCGGAAAAGAAACCAAAAGCGAAGTCCTAAACCTAGGACTTCATGAATTTGTCCCATGGCAAATCGGGATCGTTGGCTAGTGCTTCCAGCTAAGGCATTTTTGGGTTTGGAGGGTGATGGTCGCGGCACTTTCCAACTAAGTCTTTATTACTGGGCGCAACCCAGTGACCCACTTTTTTATTTACTTTCTTTATCCCTCCCCT
>JAPKAX010000061.1 GCA_028825025.1 Rhodospirillales bacterium
TACAGAAAAACACAAAACAGGCCACACGCCTTAATCGAGATGCACCCTGGGCAGAAACCATCTTAATTAAAACGAGATAGTAACGCTTATGCAACATAAAGCCCCATAAGCAACCGAAATCAAGCCTGCATCAGCGCTCCTTCGTACAACTAAATAATGCTTCATGACGCCCATAGCATTCAACGCTGAATGGTGGGGGTAAATAGAATTATCTGTGGGTAACCCCCTAACTTGTATATAATCTGCACACATCTTATTCACAAAGTCGTTCTTAATTAGACCAATGACAGCATTCTAAACCATTCCAATGTAATCATAATTTTAAACACATTCCGCACCGGCGCACGTTGACTTTATGCTGTCATAAGTATACGAACTAGTAATCAATGGCGCAGTCGAATGCGTTTTTATTTAACGTGGACAAGGCTTGACCCCATGGCACCGCAAAACCGGCCCCTATCGCCGCACCTGCAAATCTATAAGCCACAAATCACTTCCTTTTTATCAATTACCCATCGTATGACCGGTTTATTCTTGGCATTTGGTGCTGTTTTATTGGCAAGCTGGGTGATTTCGGCAACCTACGGCCCTGAAGCTTTCGAGCTCGTTCAGTCGCTATTAGGCTCTTGGTTTGGACAACTGATCCTTCTGGGTTTAACGTTTTCCCTATACTTTCATTTAGCCAATGGCATTCGTCACTTGGGCTGGGATTTTGGACTTGGCTTCGACCTTACCAAAGTCCAAGCAACCGGGATTGCTGTCCTTGTATTTGCAGCCGTCCTTACCGTTATAACTTGGTTCGCTGGTTATGCAATTGCGGGAGGTTCCTGATGGATATGCGCACACCTTTGGGCCGCGTCCGCGGCCTAGGATCGACCAATGACGGCGTTAAGCATTGGTGGATGCAACGCTTAACCGGAATGGCATTGATCCCGCTGACTTTATGGTTCGTTTATTCGGCCGTACAAATGTCCGGAGCCAGCCACGCTGAATTTACCGCATGGGTCGGAACTCACGGCAATCCAGTGCTGCTTATTTTACTAATCATCGGCATGTTCCACCATGGTCAATTAGGCCTCCAAGTGGTTGTTGAAGATTACATCCCAAGCGAAAGCACAAAAATGACGTTGTTGATCGCTATTAAATTCGCTGCCATTATTTTTGGCACATCTGCTGTCTTTGCCGTTATACGGCTGACCGTCGGGAGCTCTTAATACCATGCCTTCTGCCTACGAAATTATTGATCATAAATACGATGCTGTTGTTGTTGGTGCTGGGGGTGCGGGTTTACGCGCAACCTTTGGAATGGCAATTTCCGGTTTAAAAACCGCCTGCATCACCAAAGTTTTTCCAACCCGGTCACACACCGTTGCGGCACAAGGTGGCATTAGTGCGGCCCTGGGCAACATGGCGGAAGACCATTGGGAATGGCACATGTACGACACCGTAAAAGGAGCTGATTGGTTAGGCGATCAAGACGCCATCGAATACATGTGCCGTGAAGCTGTGCCAGCGATTGTCGAGCTGGAACACTATGGCGTTCCGTTTTCACGAACCGAAGAAGGCAAAATTTATCAACGTCCCTTTGGTGGTCATATGCGTAACTTCGGCGAAGCCCCCGTCCAGCGCGCATGCGCCGCTGCAGACCGGACCGGCCATGCCATTTTGCACACTTTGTATCAACAAAGCTTGCGACATAACGCGGAATTTTTTGTTGAATACATTGCCCTTGATATGATCATGGGCGAAGACGGAACCTGCGAAGGCGTTGTTGCTTGGAATATGGACGATGGCACGATCCACGTTTTCCGGGGCAATATGGTTGTTATGGCAACGGGTGGCTCTGGACGTTCATATTTCTCGTGTACATCTGCACACACCTGCACCGGCGATGGCAATGCCATGGTCGCGCGCGCCGGGCTTCCATTGCAAGATCAAGAGTTCATTCAATTCCACCCAACTGGAATTTACGGATCGGGTTGCTTGGTTACGGAAGGGGCACGCGGTGAAGGCGGGTACTTAAGCAATTCAGAAGGCGAACGCTTTATGGAACGCTACGCACCAACAGCCAAAGATTTGGCTAGTCGTGATGTGGTTAGCCGCTCCATGACTGTTGAAATTCGTGAAGGCCGTGGCATCGGTGCTAACGGCGATCACATTCATTTGCACCTCGAGCATTTGGGTGCTGAGACTTTGGGCGAGCGACTTCCGGGCATTACGGAATCTGCGCGTATATTTGCAGGTGTTGATGCCACAAAAGAGCCCATTCCGGTTCTGCCAACGGTTCACTACAATATGGGTGGCATTCCAACAAACTTTAGAACCGAAGCATTACGCCCCACAAAAGAAAACCCCGATGCGGTTGTCCCTGGATTAATGGCGATTGGTGAATGTGCGTCTGCATCTGTTCACGGTGCCAATCGTTTAGGCACGAATTCGCTTTTGGATTTGGTTGTCTTTGGTCGTGCTGCAGCAATCCGAGCACGTGAATTAATCACCCCCGGCGACACGCTTCGCCCGTTCCGCAAAGGCTCCACCGACCAAGCCCTAGAGCGCTTTGATCGCATTCGCCATGGCAAGGGCGGCACGAAAACATCTGAAGTTCGCCTAGAAATGCAACGCACCATGCAAAGCAATGCGGCTGTCTTTAGAACGTCTGAAGTTTTGACGGAAGGCTGCGAAAAAATCGATGCTGTTTGGAAACAAATGGACGATGTGAGCGTTACGGATAAATCCTTGATTTGGAATTCTGATTTGGTCGAGACGCTTGAATTAGAGAACCTAATGATCAGCGCAAAAACAACGCTCTATTCAGCCGAAGCCCGCCACGAAAGTCGCGGTGCCCACTCCCACGAAGATTACCCAGATCGGGATGACAAAGAGTGGATGAAGCACACGCTTGCGTGGATCGATGAAAAAGGCAAAGTCGATTTGGATTATCGCCCGGTTCATGAGTATACCTTGACCGATGAAGTTGAATATATCGAGCCCCGGGCTCGGGTTTATTAAGCTGGGATAAAAGGAAAAATAAATGGTAGAACTTTCACTCCCCGCCAACTCAACGTATTCCAAAGGCAAGACCCATAAGGCTGCTGAGGGTGCGACCAACGTTCGGAACTTCAAAGTGTACCGGTATAATCCGGACACTGGAGACAACCCAACTGTCGATACTTTTGAAGTTGATTTGGACACCTGCGGACCAATGGTATTGGATGGCCTGATCCAAATTAAAAACGAAATAGATACCACTTTAACTTTCCGGCGTTCATGCCGCGAAGGCGTATGTGGGTCCTGCGCTTTTAATATTGATGGCACCAACACTCTGGCCTGTATCAAAGCAATCTCAGACATTGATGGCGACATTAAAGTGTTCCCATTACCACATATGCCTGTGATTAAAGATTTGGTTCCAGATCTAAATGTTCCTTATGCGCAATACCGCTCGATTGAGCCCTGGTTACAAGCCGATACCCCAGCTCCAAACCGCGAGCGCCTACAAAGCCCGATAGAGCGGAAAAAGCTAGACGGTCTTTGGGAATGTATTTTGTGTTTCTGCTGCCAAACCAGTTGCCCTAGCTATTGGTGGAACGGCGACCGTTACTTAGGCCCAGCCGTTTTATTGCAAGCCTATCGTTGGATTGCGGATAGCCGCGATGAAGCGACAGGAAAACGCTTGGATGAATTGAATGATCCATTCCGTCTGTACAGATGCCATACGATTATGAATTGCACCAACACCTGTCCGAAAAATCTAAACCCGGGTCAGGCCATTGGCGAAATCAAATCGGCATTGCTCAAACGGTTATAAAAGGCTCTTTTGATCAGACATAAATTGATTTATCTTCCGGTATTATATTTTACCGGGGGATAAATCATGTATGTACCAATGCATTTTAATGAAGATAATTTCGATGCGCAAACCCGCTATATAAAAGCCAACAGCTTTGCGTCTTTGGTTGCATCCGTAGATGGCACTCCGTACGCATCGCATTTACCCTTCTATTTCGAACCTGACAAAGGCGAGCTTGGCACTTTGTACGCGCACGTTGCACGGGCCAACGACCATTGGAGATATTTCGATACGCCCAATGAATCATTGACCATATTTACGGGTCCCCATGCATTTATCACTCCCAATTGGTTGCAATCCGACAACGCAGTCCCCACCTGGAACTATGTGGCGGTTCACGCTTATGGGCGGCCTCAAATCATTAATGATACGGATGCGGTTCTTGACCTGTTGCGCAAACTGAACAGCGCCAACGAGAACGAAATCACAGAAAAATGGACCCCCGACAAAATGGACCAATCCATATTGATTGGAATGCTCAAGGGGATCGTCGCATTCGAAATCCCAGTTCTGCGTATTGAAGCCAAAAGGAAGATGAGCCAAAATAAAAACACAGATATTCAAAAATCGTCTATTGATGGTCTACGATCAATGAATGATTTTCAATCAAGCTCCGTTGCCGATGAGATGGAATCAAATACATAACCAGACGAACAATCTAGCTTAATTTCGATTGTCGTCGCTTACGCCAAATATAAATGATACAATAAATTCTATAGTAAAGAGGTCACTCTTTTTATTTTAATAACAATGGCTTTTAGAAAAATCTCATGAACAAACATAGCCTATTAAAGGACCACGCTGAAGCGGAAAAACCAGTGAATACACCGGCAAAAACCACACCTCAAAAGAAAGAAAATTTGAAATGAGCCGGACACTTTTAATAACCGGCGCCAGCCGTGGCATTGGCGCAGAAATTGCCCTTCAAGCCGCACGCGCAGATTTCGATATTTGCATTAATTATGCCAACAATCAGGAACAGGCCGAAGCCGTTGCGAGCCAGATCAGAAACGCCGGCGCGCGGGCCATGATCTATCAAGCGGATATGGCGAAAGAGGCTGAAATTGTTGCGATGTTTGAAGCCGTCGACAAAGAGTTAGGCCCCCTTCATGGGTTGATTAATAATGCCGGTATTACTGGTAAATTTTGTCGGGTCGATGAGTTGGACCACGCGACTGCACAGCGGGTTATGGATGTAAATATTGTTGGTTGTATGATGACAATGCGCGAAGCCGTCAAACGGATGTCGACAACCCATGGCGGAAAAGGGGGCGTTATTGTAAATATATCCTCCGTTGCCGCCCGCTTAGGAAGCCCCGGAGAATATGTTCATTATGCAGCATCAAAAGGGGCAGTCGATGCTATGACCATCGGACTAGCCAAAGAAGTAGCCAAAGAAGGCATTCGGGTAAACGCGATCCTTCCGGGTATTGTTGATACTGACATTCATGCCAACAGCGGAAAACCAAATCGGTTTGCTGAGCGCGGAGCCTTAATGCCCATGGGGCGCGGTGGCCATCCTGAAGAAATAGCAAATGCAGTAATGTGGTTGTTAGATGACAAAAATACGTTCACTAACGGTGCCTGCATTCCTGTATCCGGCGGTGTTTAAGATCAGTTGGGCTTTATAAATGACCGCCGTAAAAGATCCCATCCAAGCTTATGAGGCCTTGATCAACGACGGTGAAATTCGAGTTGATAAAAATCAAAAAAAAGCCATTGAACTCTTACAGAATCTTCATTCAAAGCTTGAACTATACGGCGAGCAAATGGGCCAAACTGGCTGGCGTGCGCGCCTAAGTTTCCGCAAATGCCCGGTGCCAAAAGGGATATATATGTGGGGCGGGGTTGGTCGCGGAAAGACCATGTTGATGGATTTGTTTTACGATCACACCCATATATCTGAGCGCAAACACGTTCATTTTCATGCCTTCATGCAAGAAGTCCACCGCCGCCTTCATACTTTCCGTGAAGCTCAAAAATCGGGCAACGTCCCAAAATCCAGAGACCCCTTACAGGCGCTGGCAAAAGTTATTGTCGGTCAAGCATGGCTGCTTTGTTTCGATGAGTTTCATGTCACCGACATTGGCGACGCGATGATTTTGGGCCGCCTATTCGAAGCGCTGTTCGAACAAGGGGTCGTGATCGTAACCACATCCAACCGCCACCCCAATGATTTGTATAAAGATGGATTGCAGCGCGAACGGTTCTTGCCGTTCATCGATATACTGAATGAAAAAATGACCGTTCTTCAATTGGATTCTGATATCGATTATCGATTGCAGCGCTTGCGAGAAATAGATGCTTATTTGTCACCCGCCAATGATCAGGCATCAGCAAAATTACAAAGCGACTTTCATGCATTAAGCATAGGAATCGAGCCTCGAAAAAGAGATTTAAATGTTAATGGGCGTATAATCACAATCGAAAAAGCGGCTGAGGGGGTTGGCTTAACAAGCTTTCCTGAGATGTGCGCTCAACCGCTTGGCGCTGGTGATTATTTGGCTTTGGCCAATGCCTTTCACACTTTCATTTTGGATGGCATTCCAAAATTGGGCCCCCACAACCGGGATCAAGCCAAGCGGTTCGTGACTTTAATTGATGCCCTTTATGACCATAAAACTAAATTTATTTGCGCAGCTGAAACTCCACCAACAGAACTTTATACCCAAGGCGATGGGGCCTTTGAATTTGAGCGTACGGTATCGCGCCTGCTTGAAATGCAATCGCCAGAATATATGGCCCTGCCCCATGGGTCAAAGGACGAATAAGCCGACAAAATACCGCAACTGCACACAAGGGATTGCCGCCCCGCGTAGTAATGCTTATATATAGTTCTGAATAGACATAATGCGAAAGCGAAAAGGATTGCTTTTGCGCGTTATATATCTTGTTTAGAATGAGGACGTTACATCATGGAAACCGTCGTTTTTCCTGCCCCAAATGCGCTTACTGAAGCGCAAATTGATCCTAAACTTGATCTTTGGGCTGAAATCAAACGATTGAAGCACGAAAAGAATGCAGTCATTTTGGCCCATTATTATCAGGACCCTGAATTGCAGGACATAGCTGATTATATAGGGGATTCGCTTGATCTTTCGCGCGCGGCTGCAGCAACGGACGCCGATATGATTGTCTTTTGCGGTGTTCGTTTTATGGCTGAAGTCGCAAAGATCTTAAGTCCCAACAAAACTGTGGTTATTCCTGACGCTGACGCAGGGTGTTCGCTTGAAGATGCCTGCCCGCCAAAAGAATTTGCTGAGTTTCGGGCTAAGCACCCTGACCACATTTCTTTGACCTACATTAACTGTTCCGCAGCCGTTAAAGCCCACTCTGATATTATTGTGACCTCTTCTAACGCCAAATATATCATTGACCAAATTCCAGCGGATCAGCCAATTCTATTTGCTCCCGATCGCCATTTAGGCGGCTGGCTTGCCCGCGAAACGGGCCGCGAAATGGTTTTGTGGGACGGTGTATGCATTGTTCACGATCAGTTTTCAGAACGTGAACTGATTAAGCTAAAAGGCCATCACCCCGGCGCACCAGTTGCCGCCCACCCCGAATGCCATGACGGAATTTTACAGCATGCAGATCACGTAGGTTCGACCCGGTCGATTTTGGATTATGTAACGACATCTACCGAATCTGAGTTTATCATTGCCACCGAAATGCATATCATTCACCAGATGCAAAAACAGGCGCCAGGAAAAATGTTTATTCCAGCTCCCGGAAATGATGGCAGCTGCAATTGTGCCAACTGCCCATTTATGGCGCTCAACTCGCTTGAGAAGCTGTATCTATCCATGGTTAACGAAGCACCGGGCATTGAAATTCCAGAAGAGCTTCGACTACGGGCCCTAAAGCCCTTGCAAAAGATGCTCGAAATGTCGCCACCCCCCGCCCAAAACCCAGTAACACAAGCAGCCGAATAAAAATGACAACACTTTTAATGGACCCGGCGGATATTGCTGCCGCTGTTGACGTAGCTTTAGCTGAAGATATTGGCCAAGGCGATTTAACAACCCGCGCAACCGTTCCCGGTGATGCTCAATTAAAAGCCAGCATGGTCGCTCGTGAAAACATGGTTGTTGCAGGCATGCCGATTGTCGAAGAAATAGTCAAACGCCTAGTCCCCAATGCGACGATTAAAATTTTGGCTCCTGATGGAACGGCCGTTTCAACGGGCGATGTGCTCGTCGAATTAGAAGGCCCCGCTGAAGGATTGTTAACAGCAGAACGAACCGCTTTGAACAGCGTTCAGTTTTTGTCTGGTATTGCCACATTAACCAACGCTTATGTGACAGAAATATCGGGGACCAAAGCGACCCTTTTAGACACCCGTAAAACAGTGCCGGGTTTGCGGAACTTATCTAAGTATGCCGTCAGGTGCGGTGGCGGAACCAATCACCGCATCCGCTTAGATGATGGAATTTTAATTAAAGATAATCATATCGCTGTCGCTGGCGATATTGCCACAGCGGTTCTCGCGGCCAAATCGCATGACTTTGGTGGCATTAAAATTCAGGCGGAATGCGATACTTTGGGACAAGTTCAACAAGCCCTTGATGCAGGAGCGGACGCTCTTCTTCTTGATAATATGCCTCCCCCTGTTTTGCGTCAAGCTGTAGCCCTTATTCAGGGCCGAATTCCATTGGAAGCCTCTGGCGGCGTTAATTTAAATACCATCCGTGCTATCGCAGAAACAGGCGTCGACTTCATTTCCGTTGGTGCTATAACCCAACGCGCACCCGCAGTCGATATTGGGTTAGATATCGCTTGGAGTTAAGTCTCGGCATTCTTTACAGGCATTCATCCGCTAAGCCTCTGAAAACTCAGCAAATGCTTGCCCTAGACTCTGAAACAAGGTACGACAACATTTCATGCGCAAGCTTAGGCTTCCATGCATGAACTCATTTATTTCACAAGCATGGAAATTGAATCATGGCCCGTAATAAAATTGCACTCATTGGCGCTGGGAATATCGGCGGAACACTGGCTCACTTAGCCGGTCTTAAAGACTTAGGCGACGTTGTTCTTTTTGACGTCGTTGACGGAATTCCACAGGGCAAAGCCCTTGATATAGCACAAAGCTCTCCCATCGATGGCTTCGATTCCAACGTACAAGGCACAAAGTCTTATGCAGGAATCAAAGGCGCAGATGTTATTATTGTAACAGCTGGCATTGCCCGCAAGCCCGGCATGAGCCGTGACGACTTAATTGGCATCAACACATCTGTGATGCAACAAGTTGGTGCCGGCATTAAAAAGAATGCGCCAAACGCGTTTGTTATCTGTATTACAAATCCATTAGACGCAATGGTTAAGGTGCTTCGTGATGCATCTGGGCTTCCTCACCACAAAGTTGTTGGTATGGCTGGTGTGCTGGATTCAGCCCGCTTCCGTTACTTCTTAGCTGATGAGTTCAAAGTATCCGTTGAAGACGTAACAGCATTTGTTTTGGGTGGTCACGGCGATTCGATGGTTCCATCCATTCGCTATTCAACAGTAGCCGGTATTCCGCTTCCTGATTTGATCGAAATGAAGTGGACCACACAAAAGCGCATCGACGAAATTGTTAAACGCACGCGTATGGGCGGCGGTGAGATTGTTGGTTTATTGAAAACAGGTTCTGCTTTTTATGCACCTGCATCAGCAGCGATTTCGATGGCTGAATCATACTTAAAAGATAAAAAACGTGTTCTTCCTTGTGCGGCATACCTAAAAGGCGAATATGGCGTTAAGGGCATGTATGTTGGTGTTCCTGTTGTTATTGGGGCCAAGGGTGTCGAGCGGATTGTTGAAGTTAAATTGGACGCGGCTGAAAAGGCGATGTTCAAAAAGTCCGTTAAAGAAGTTCAAGGCCTTATAAATCTAACAGCTAAACTTCAAGCTGCTGCGGCTAAAGCTGTAAAAGTGCCTGCTGTAAAGAAAGCTGCTTCTGCTAAAAAAACTGCGCCAAAGAAAGTTACATCAAAAAAAGCTGTCGTTAAAAAATCACCTGCTAAAAAGGCTACGCCGAAGAAGGCTACTGCTAAAAAAGCTGCGATTAAAAAATAAGGGTTAGAACCTAATAAACCCGGCCATATAACCTATAAAACGAGGTCCTCATGAACATTCATGAATATCAAGGAAAGCAGTTGCTTTCACAATACGGGGTTCCAGTTCCGCGCGGTCATGTTGCATTTACCGTTGAAGAAGCCGTAAAAGCTGCCGAAGAATTAGGCGGTTCCGTATTCGTCGTTAAATCACAAATCCACGCAGGTGGGCGGGGTGCAGGCCGGTTTGAAGACGATCCAGATGGCAAAGGCGGCGTTCGGGTTGTTAAGTCCATTGAAGAAGTTCGCGAAAACGCAGAACAAATGCTGAACCATATTCTGATTACCAAACAAACTGGCGCAGCAGGTAAAAAAGTTAATCGGCTTTATATTGAAGAAGGCTGCGACATTGCTCGCGAACTTTATGTGGGCATGTTGCTTGACCGGGAAACATCGCGTTTGACCATGATGGCATCGACCGAAGGCGGCATGGAAATTGAAGAAGTCGCGGAAGCAACGCCTGAAAAGATCCTAAAAGTTGCGATTGATCCGGCAACGGGAATGCTTCCTTTCCACGCCCGTCAATTGGCTTTTGGCTTAGGCCTTGAAGGCAAACAGGTTGGTGCTGCCGTTAAATTTATGCTTTCTATGTATAAAGCATTTACAGATCTCGACTGCTCGATTGTTGAAATCAACCCGTTGGTTGTGACCGGTTCTGGTGACGTTATTGCCTTAGACGCCAAAATCAACTTCGACGACAACGCACTGTATCGCCATAAAGATGTTGAAGCGATGCGGGACGAGTCAGAAGAAGACCCCGCTGAATTAGAAGCTGCAAAACACGAGTTGAACTATATCAAACTTGATGGGTCTATCGGGTGTATGGTTAACGGTGCCGGTCTTGCGATGGGTACTATGGACATTATCCAGCTTTATGGTGGCAGACCGGCTAACTTCTTGGATGTTGGCGGCGGAGCAACTAAAGAACGCGTAACAACAGCGTTTAAAATCATTTTATCTGATGACAATGTTGAAGGTATTTTGGTTAATATCTTTGGCGGCATTATGCGTTGTGATATTATTGCCGAAGGCGTTGTTGCTGCGGCTCGTGAAGTCAGCCTTAAAGTTCCCTTGGTCGTTCGCCTTGAAGGCACCAACGTGGAACAAGGCAAACAAATTATGGCCGATTCTGGCCTACCTATTATTTCCGGTGATAATCTGGCCGATGCGGCAGCAAAAATTGTCAAAGCTGTGAAAGAGGCCAAATAAATGTCAGTACTTGTAAATAAAAACACCCGGTTGATCTGCCAAGGCTTCACCGGCGCTCAAGGGACTTTCCATTCCGAGCAAGCAATTGCTTATGGCACCAACATGGTTGGTGGCGTAACACCGGGCAAAGGTGGCTCTAGGCATTTGGATTTACCTGTGTTCGACACCGTTAAGGAAGCTGTTGCGAAAACCGAAGCCAGTGTTTCTGTGATTTATGTGCCGCCACCGTTTGCTGCGGATGCCATTTTGGAAGCCATTGATGCGGGCGTTGAATTGGTGATTTGTATCACCGAAGGCATTCCAGTTCAGGACATGGTTAAGGTTAAACGGGCTTTGGAAAATTCAAACACACGTTTAATCGGGCCAAACTGCCCCGGCGTAATTACGCCGGGCGAATGTAAAATCGGTATCATGCCGGGCCATATTCACAAACCAGGTAAAGTTGGCATTGTATCGCGCTCGGGCACGTTAACCTATGAAGCGGTTGCACAAACAACAGCTGCTGGATACGGACAGTCAACCTGTATCGGTATTGGTGGTGATCCAGTTAATGGCACGAACTTTGTTGATTGTTTGGAAATGTTTGTTGAAGACGACCAAACAGAAGCAATTGTCATGATTGGTGAAATTGGGGGCTCAGCAGAAGAATATGGCGCTGCGTTCCTCAAAGCTTCTGGCACTAAAAAGCCGGTTGTTGGATTTATTGCCGGCGTTACGGCTCCTCCGGGTCGTCGTATGGGCCATGCAGGCGCTATTATTGCGGGCGGTAAGGGTGGAGCTGCAGATAAAATTGAAGCTCTTAAAGAGGCAGGCATTCACGTCACTGATTCGCCAGCAGGCATTGGTGAAACGATAGTAAAAGCTTTCGGTTAAAGATAATGGCCTTGGTTAAAAAAATAGAATACTGGGGCCGCAACGCATAAGGGAGGGCGCGTCGTTAACGGCGCTCCATTTGAGGATGACAGAAATCGATCCGACACAATTCCTCTACTCGGGTAATCAGGTTTACGTAGCTGAACTTTATGAACGCTTTCTGGATGATCCGGGTAGCGTTGACATGAATTGGCAAGAATTTTTCGCTGACTTGCAAGACGATGAACGTAATGTCAGCTCAGAAATTCAGGGTGCCACATGGGCACCATCCGATTCGAGTATCGTTGGCCAAGCAGATCTAGCTCCTTTATCTGAACGCATGACAGACGGGCACGATCCCCAAGGCCAGCCCCAGCAACAATCTGCACCAGATGCACGCATGAGCGGCACCAAAGTACGCGAAGCAACACTTGATTCCATTCGCGCCTTAATGCTCATTCGCGCCTATCGGGTTCGTGGGCATTTGCTAGCTAATTTAGACCCGCTGGGTATTGAAGTTCCAAACGAGCACTCCGAGCTTACGCCCGCAAGTTATGGCTTTACCGAAAAAGACATGGACCGTGAAGTTTTCATCAATCACGTCCTTGGATTAGAGACTGCAACCGTTCGTGAAATTGTCAAGATACTACACCAAACCTATTCCGCCTCGATCGGCGTCGAGTTCATGCACATTCAGGACCCCGATGAGAAATCGTGGATACAAGAGCGCATCGAGCGGATCAACAATCAGTCGAGCTTCACTGAAAATGGTAAAAAAGCCATTTTGAACCGCTTGATTGAAACCGAAGGATTCGAGAAGTACCTAGACCGGAAATTCAGCGGTGTTAAGCGCTTTGGATTGGACGGAGGCGAAAGCTTGGTTCCTGCAATGGAACAGATTTTCAAGCGCGGCGGCCAATTGGGTGTCGAAGAAATTGTTCTCGGTATGGCACACCGGGGACGCTTGAATGTTCTTGCCAACGTTATGAGCAAACCGTTTCAAGCGATTTTCCATGAATTCCAAGGTGGTCAGTCGCGCCCAGATGATATTACCGGTTCAGGCGATGTTAAATATCACTTAGGTTCGTCATCAGACCGCGTGTTTGATGGTAAATCAGTGCATTTATCCTTAACCGCAAACCCATCGCACTTAGAAGTAGTGAACACGGTTTGTTTAGGTAAAGTACGCGCCAAACAAGTTCAAAAGAACGATGTTGAACGTGAAAAGGTCATGGCACTTCTGCTTCATGGTGATGCCGCATTTGCGGGGCAGGGCTTGGTCCCTGAAGCTTTGGATCTATCGCACTTAGTCGGATATCAGACCGGTGGCACGATCCACATCATTATCAACAACCAGATTGGCTTCACCACCAACCCTCATTTATCGCGATCTTCTGCCTACTGTTCTGATGTAGCGAAAACAGTGGCTGCGCCCATTTTACACGTCAACGCAGACGACGTGGAAGCCGTTGTTCATTGTGCGCGTATTGCTATTGAATATCGCCAGAAGTTCAAAAAAGACGTCGTCATTGATATGATCTGTTATCGACGTCATGGCCATAACGAAGGCGACGAGCCTATGTTCACACAGCCAAACATGTATAAAAAAATAGCAACGCACCCAACGACCCGCGATATTTATGCACGTAAATTGCTTAGGGAAGGCGTTTTGACAGAAGCTGAAATCGAAGAACAATTGTCGCAATTCGTTGCGCAATTAGATGAGGCGTTCGAGTCAGCCAGTTCTTACAAAACCAATAAAGCCGATTGGCTTGATGGTGCATGGTCCGGAATTACCGTCGCATCAGGCGATGCCCGGCGCGGTAATACAGGCGTCAACATTGACCGATTAAAAGAGATCGGAAAATCAATAACGCACGTTCCTGACAATATTACCGTCCACCCAAAAATCATCCGACAGCTAAATTCAAAACAAGCCATGTTTGATACGGGAGAAGGGATCGATTGGGCAACGGGCGAAGCGCTTGCGTTTGGATCTCTTTTGATGGAAAGCCATGCAGTTCGTTTGTCCGGTCAGGATTCAGAACGTGGCACCTTTTCACATCGCCATTCCGTTCTAACAGACCAGAATACGGAAGAGCGCTATGTTCCTTTGAACAACTTACGTTTTGGCCAAGCCCCTTATGAAGTCATCAATAGCCCCTTATCAGAAGCAGGCGTGCTGGGCTTTGAATATGGCTACAGTTTAGCTGAGCCTCAAATGCTGGTTCTTTGGGAAGCTCAGTTTGGTGACTTTGCCAATGGAGCGCAGGTCGTAATTGATCAGTTTGTTTCATCCGGCGAGCACAAATGGCTTCGTATGTGTGGATTGGTTATGTTGCTGCCCCATGGTTATGAAGGCCAAGGACCAGAACACAGTTCCGCCCGATTAGAGCGATATTTACAGCTGTGTGCTGAAGACAATATGCAAGTTTGTAATTGCACAACACCAGCCAGCTATTTCCATGTATTACGCCGTCAGTTAAAACGCGATTTCCGTAAGCCGTTGATCATCATGTCACCTAAATCACTGCTGCGTCATAAACGAGCGGTATCGAAAGTGTCTGAAATGGCGGATGACACAACCTTCCACCGTGTCCTTTGGGATGATCGTGAAGGTAATTTGGCTGCAGATAAAAAAATCAAGCGTGTCATTCTGTGTAGTGGAAAAGTCTACTACGATCTTTTAGATGAAGCTGAAAAGCGCGCTGCAGATGACATATATATTATGCGCATGGAACAATTATACCCGTTCCCTGATCAAGCCTTGAAGCAAGAACTAAAGCGCTTTCCAAACGCTGATGTTGTTTGGTGTCAGGAAGAACCCCGCAATATGGGTGCTTGGACGTTCTTAATCGAACGCTTATCCGCTTTGGTTCAGGGATTAGAGCACAAAAGCACAAGCTTAGCTTATGCTGGTCGCCCAGAAGCAGCGGCCCCTGCAACCGGCTTAATGTCGAAGCACTTAACTCAGCAAGCACAGTTGGTTGATGAAGCCTTAACTGTACTTGGCGCTAAGTCAAAAAAAGCACCCGCTAAAAAGAAAAAGTAATTAATACCTGGATAATCAACAATCTGGTAATTCGAGGAAGTAAAAATGACCGTTGAAATTAAAGTGCCTGTACTGGGTGAGTCAGTAGCCGAAGCGACTGTAGCTAAATGGTTCAAGCAACCGGGCGATGCTGTCGCTGTGGATGAGCCTTTGGTTGAATTGGAAACTGACAAAGTAACGGTGGAAGTCAACTCTCCTGTTGCCGGCGCACTTGCCAGCATCATTGTACCAGAAGGCACTGATGTTGAAGTTGGCGCATTGCTAGGTACGATTGAAGAAGGCGCTGCGGGTAGCGTTGCAGCTGCACCTGCTGCGGCTCCTGCTGCGGCTCCTGCTGCGGCTCCTGCTGCGGCTCCTGCTG
>JAPKAX010000303.1 GCA_028825025.1 Rhodospirillales bacterium
CATTGATTTAATGGCGCCCCCAGCACGACTCGAACGCGCGACCTACTGATTACAAATCAGAGGGAATTATATTGACTTACCTTCCCAAGCATATCCATATATTGATATTACCGCATATTTATTGATTTATTTATTCCCTCTCCTACCTAGACATTCCGCTAAATTTCTCTAATGTGGTTACTCAGTGGTTACCTGTCTTTGCTGAGGCTATTTTAAGAGGAATGCTTTGAAGCTCACTGAAAAGAGAATTCGCGATTTAAATCCCAAACCAAAACAGTTTTTTGTATGGGACGATGAACTACCCGGCTTTGGTGTGAGAGTGGGCGCATCCAACAGCAAAAGTTATGTCTTGCGCTACCGAGTGGGCGGAGGACGAACAGGACAACAACGACGCGCGACATTAAGTAAATGCAGTAGCATTACGCTGGATTCTGCCCGTAGAATTGCCCGGGAATACTTTGCAGATATAAGAAATGGTGGCGACCCATTGGGCGATCGTAGAAAACAACGAGCAGAGCCAACCTGCAATGACTTGTTCGACCGATACATCATTGACCATGCCGCGGAACATAAGGCTGTAAAATCCAGACAAGAAGATGAGCGGTATATCACCAAAGTATTAAAACCAAAGTTTGGAACAAGAAAAGTACGCGACATTACACTTTCAGATGCTGAGGCACTTCATAAAAGTTTACGATCAACGCCCATCGCCGCAAATCGCGTTCTGTCGTTATTCTCTAAAATCCTCAACCTTGCTGAAAGATGGCATATGAGAGAAGTCCGCAGCAATCCATGTTCGGCTGTAGCGCGAAATCCAGAAGAAAGTCGGGATCGCTACTACTCGACCTCCGAAATCCAATCAATTGGGCGGGCGCTACGGGAATTAGAGCCCACGAGTAATCCGTTCGCCATCCTAGCTATTAAATTGGCATTTCTTCTAGGTTTACGCATCGGTGAAATCCAAAATATGAAGTGGGAAAACATTAACTTCGAAACACAAAGGCTGACAATCGAGAAGTCCAAAACTGGTCGTCAGCAATTATCTTTGCCAACAGACGCATTAGACTTATTATCTGCCTGCAAGCAGGTTGGTCCCTTCGTTATCGCTGGCCGCAGTACTAACAAACCTTTGGATTATAAATCCATCCACGGTGTCTGGGTAAAGATTAGGGGAATAGCTGGTTTAGAAAATGCGCGGGTTCACGACTTACGACACACTGTCGCAACGCTAGCAGCTGGTACGGGCGCAGGAGCTCATCTTATCCGAGATTTGATAGGTCACAAGACACTGGCAATGGCAAATAGATATGTCGGTCGCATGGATGAACCTGTCAGCGATTTACGCGAACAGGTCGCAGGCCAGATCACTAAAAATCTAAATTTCGAACAGAATGAGCTGAAAGAGACCTGATATGCATAATGGTGTGGAACCTAACGAAGTTGGTGGGGCACAATTCGTGGAATGGTTCATCACGCTTCCAAATATCAAAAAAGCTCTTCAGAATAAAACTGGTACCCGGGGGCAAATAACAGCGTATTTTGAGGCAATATATCGAATAGATTACATAGACAGGATAATGGCATCTGATAATGCAGACATGTCTAAAAAGCTATTTTCTGGGATTATGTTGGGTCTAGGGGACGATCCAAGTATTCTTTTAGAACATGATTGTGAGTTAATAGTACAGCACGCTAAAACAGACCCAATTGTTTTTTCAATCGTACACAGAATGATAAAAAAGGCTCAATTAAATGGGGCTAGATTACCAGATGCATTTGCAAAGCTAGCTGCATCGGATGAATTTATCAATCTAGCGGGGCGAGGATACAAGACAGGGCGGTATCCTACAATTCTCAGAGATTTTATTTACTACCTGATGATTGAAACCTTAGTAATCAACTTTGGTCTGTCCATCAGATCAGTGGAGGCCCGCATGGAAGAACTGGATTTTCGTGTGGAAAAAACGCGGCGCGCGCGCCCTAAAAGTGCCATCGATTTGATACGCGATGGTTGCACAAAAAATGGATTACAGCCCCAAAGCAGTGAGACCATTCGTAAGGCTCACCGTAAAATTAGTAAAACACACTTTTTTCTTAAAGACATGAAATTGCTTAATTAAATTATTAAATAGGCCCCAATCTTACTATTCTTAGGCATCATAAGATATCTGCATAAACAATGCAGAGGAAAAATAATGCTTAAAGAAACATCTAATCCCACAGGCACCGTGAAGCCGTTGGAACCGGAAAGTTATTACGACACCAGCAGTCCGGAACTCCGCAAGATAGCTGCAAAACAAACTCTAGCAAAGTGGCGCCACTTAGGGAAAGGCCCATCATACATCAAAGTAGGTTCAAAGGTTCTGTATAAAGGCTCTGATGCTCTGCAATGGCTGGAAAGCCAAAAGATCAGGACCTTAGATCATGAATAAAACAGAGCTGTCTATAAACGAACTTCCCCAACAACGTACTAAATTGCCAGTTTCGCCAAATTGGGCAGCCGAAGCTGGTAAAGGCGACGAAGGCGGTGCAGCATGATCAATGCAAGAAACTTGTCTCAGCAACTTGGCGGACATTGGTATGGCCGATACGGAACTGCCCCATGCCCTATTTGTCAGACAGAACGGCGAAAAGACCAAAACGCGCTAACTCTCTCGGACAATGAAAACCGCCTATTAGCGCATTGCAAGAAGTCGGGCTGTGACTTTCACGATATAGTTGCTGCAGCTGGCTTCGTTCATAGCACATGGAAAGCGCCAAATCCCGTTGCAGCAGCCCAACGCAAGGCCCAAGCGAGAGAAGAAGCCAATAGACGCTCACTACAGGCGCAAAAACTTTGGTCAGAAACTTGGCCAATAGCAGGCACTGTAGCAGAGCAGTACCTGCGCCAGCGAGCTATAACTTGCGAACTGCCAGATACTTTACGTTATCACCCTGAGTGCTGGCACCCATCAGCCAAACGCCTACCTGCAATGCTAGCTGTTGTTGAGGGCGCCGCAGACTTCGCCCTACACCGTACATATCTGATGCCAGATGGTTCGGGAAAAGCAAAAGTAGACCCACCAAAAGCTATGTTAGGGCAAGTGTCTGGAGGCGCTGTGAGGCTTGCCAAGGCGTCGGGTCCACTGGTGGTAGCAGAGGGGGTGGAAACGGCTCTAAGTCTCTGCTGTGGCCTCCTAAATGGACCCGCCTCTGTGTGGGCAGCATTGTCTACAGCAGGACTTGTTTCGCTTAAATTACCACCCGA
>JAPKAX010000062.1 GCA_028825025.1 Rhodospirillales bacterium
TGGATCAATACAGAACTGACAAAAGGGGCGCGCGAATATGCGCCTGAATTGAATGATAAGGTATTAGCGCGTACCCCCGCCGGGCGTTGGGGAGAGCCGGAAGATTTGGCGGGCCTAGCGGTCTTTATGGCCAGCCCGGCATCTGATTTTTTAACTGGAACGGCAATTCCCATTGATGGCGGGTTCTCCGTCACTATTTAATAAGGGCGTTTTACAATTGCGCCGGCCTTTGTCGGTTGTTAAACCCTGCTTAAAGTCACCTTTAAAGGATTACGCTTTTGCTTCGTCGCCTCTACGATTGGACCCTTGATTTAGCCGCTCAGCCTTATGCATTGTGGGCATTGGCGCTTATTGCCTTTGTTGAAAGCTCGATATTCCCCATTCCGCCTGATGTTGTTTTGATCCCAATGATTTTGGCGGCCCGCGATAAGGCCTGGAAAATTGCTGCGGTGTGCACGGTTGCGTCGGTTATTGGTGGATTGGCGGGGTATGGGATTGGCCACTTTTTGTTTGAAGAAGTGGGCCGGCCGATGCTTGCGTTTTATCATTACGATGCAAAATTTGCCGCGTTTCAGGATACGTATAATGAATGGGGCGCATGGGCTGTGTTTTTTGCAGGCGTAACCCCGTTCCCATACAAAGTCATCACCATTTTAAGCGGAACGACGGGTTTAGATTTGCCTGTATTTATGGTTTCCTCGGTATTGGCGCGTGGATTGCGCTTCTTTATCGTAGCCGCTCTGTTGTGGCATTTCGGCACTCCCATCCGGGCCTTTATCGAAAAGCGCTTGGGGCTTTTGTTTGTTCTGTTTACGGTGCTTCTGGTCGGCGGTTTCGTCGTTCTTAAACTTGTTATGTAATTGGACTTTTGTTAAATGTTAGATCAAAAATCTCAGCCACTTTGGCTTCGGTTCTCGCCTCACATTATTGCGCAAGTTGGCATTACTGCTTTAGCAGTGGCCTATTACGCTGAAATCATTCATTCACTGGAACCTTGCATATTGTGTATATATCAGCGGGTTCCGTTTGCGCTGGTTATTGCATTCGGCCTTGTTGGAATGTTTCGCCCGGCATTTTTACACTGGATGTTGGTGCTGGCGGGGGTAGCGTTTCTGACTGGCAGTGGCATTGCCACCTACCATGTGGGGGTCGAGCAACATTGGTGGGAGTCAGCGTGCGGTGGCGATTTGGCTGGGCAAATGTCGACGACCAATTTAATGCAACAATTGTCAATGAAGCCGGTTAAATCTTGCGATGAATTAGAATGGGCCCTTTTCGAAATCTCTATGGCGACGTATAATGTTTTTTATTCCTTGGCGCTGTCGATTTTTTGCTTTGCCGGGGTTCATAAATTACGAGGTTGATTGTGGCAAAACCATTAACACGCACGACGTTAAAGCACGCTCCGCGCTTGCTTGGTGAACCTAATAAAGATCAGGCGGTTGAGCGCATGTTGCGGGTGGATCACGCTGGTGAATATGGTGCTGTCAGAATTTATGAAGGGCAGTTGGCGGTTCTTGGGAAATCCAAAAATGCCCCCATCATCCAGCATATGTTGGAACAAGAAAAACAACACCTTGAAACCTTTGATAAGCTGGTCGGCGACCGCAAAGTTCGCCCCACCGCCCTACTGCCGTTTTGGCACTTAGCCGGATTTGCGCTGGGCGCCGGGACAGCCTTGCTCGGTGAAAAAGCCGCCATGGCCTGCACCGTTGCCGTTGAAGAAGTGATCGATGAACACTATTCAGATCAAATCTCAGAACTGAATGCCAACGGGGAAGAAGAGGGCTTGCAAGAAACCTTCGAGACCTTCCGCCAAGAAGAACTAGAACACCGCCAAACCGGCCTCAACAATGGCGCCGAAAGCGCCCTCGGCTATGAGCTCCTAACCGGAGCCGTAAAAGTCGGATCGCGCTTAGCCATTTGGTTGTCGACACGGGTTTAAGGTCACCACCTTTCTATTCTTTATCCCCTTCCTCCATCAAGGGGGGAGTGGACACTATTGGAGTATGTGGGCAAGGTGGTACCCTAGTCTCTCGACGGAGGTTTGAAGCGGGTGATGGCGGTTATGATGCCGCGGAGCGTTCGGACTTCTTGTTCGGTTAATTGGGCGCGTTGCCACATATTGCGTAAGTTTCGGACCATGTTGGGGCGCTTTTCGGCGATTTGTAAAAAGCCGCTATCGTCTAAGGATTTCTCAAAGTGTTCGAACATTCCAATCAATTCCCGCTTGCTAGCGGGTTTTGTGTATTTGGGGATGTTAAGTTCTTCGGGTGGGGTTTGGTCATGGGCTTGGAACCATTCGTAAGCTACACAAAAAACCGCCTGAGCCAAATTCAAAGATGTGAATTCTGGATTAAGAGGGACGGTTAAAATGGTGTCGGCCAACACAATGTCTTCGTTTTTTAAACCTTTGGCTTCCCGCCCAAATAATAATCCACAGCGGCTTCCGGCGTTGGTTTTTTGAACCAGCTCGGCTGCCCCTTGGCGCGGAGTGACGATGCGCTTGGTCATGTCGCGGGGGCGGGCGGTGGTCGCATATAACGTATCAATATCTGCAATCGCGTGCTCGGTTTTTTGATAAACTCGAACGTTTTCAATCACGATTGTGGCATTGGCTGAAGTTGCTACCGCATCGGCACTGGGCCAGCCATCGCGGGGGGCCACCAAACGCAGATCAGTAAGCCCACAATTGAGCATTGCACGGGCGACCATGCCAATATTTTCACCCAATTGGGGCGCGACCAAAATGATCGCTGGGCCGCTCTTTTTGATTTCAGTATCGTTCATTGTGTTGTGTTAATCTGCTATTTTAAACGTAGCGTTACGGCTTAACTTATAAACTAAACTGTCGCGCAATGCATTGTAAGACGCATCGATGATATTAGCTGAAACCCCAACCGTGGTCCAATGATGATCTTCACTATCGGCGCTTTCAATCATCACGCGGGTAATGGCGCGGGTGCCATCACCTGGGGTTAGAATACGAACTTTGTAGTCGACCAATCGCAAGTTTTGAATCTCTGGGTATTTAGGTAAAAGAACTTTTCTCAGCGCGGCGTCTAAAGCATTAACTGGTCCATTTCCTTCGGCCACGGCCATGAACGGTTCTTTATCAACAACTAGTTTAACCGTCGCTTCAGACAGCGTTACCAATTCTTCTTTGGCATTCCAACGGCGCTCATCAATAACACGGAAGCTGTTGCAGGTGAAGTACTCAGGAACGCTACCAAGCGTGCGCCGGGCTAAAAGCTCAAAACTTGCTTCGGCCCCATCATAGGCATATCCGGCAAATTCCTGCTCTTTAACTAGCTCAACCAAGCGCCCAACCTTTGGATGCTTTGGGTCAATCTCAAGACCAATTTCACGAAACCGAGCCAGAATATTCGAGCGCCCTGATTGGTCCGAGACCACGATGTGGCGGTGATTGCCAACTAAGCCTGGGTCGATATGCTCATACGTGCGGGTATCTTTTTCGATGGCTGAAACGTGTAATCCGCCTTTATGCGCAAAGGCTGATTCGCCGACATAAGGCGCACTTCGGTCGGGGACTTGGTTCAAGCGTTCATTCAACATCCGAGACAGATGTGTTAATCTGGCAACGTCGTCTGGTTTGACATTGGTCTCAAACCCCATTTTTAAGATTAACGATGGGATCAGTGAAATTAAATTGGCATTTCCGCAGCGTTCACCTAACCCGTTCAATGTTCCTTGAACTTGGCGCACGCCGGCCATAACGGCTGCCAATGAATTAGCAACCGCGTTGCCAGTGTCGTTATGAGCATGAATGCCAACGTGGGAACCTGGAATATGGGTGCACACTTGTTCGACGATGTCGCTGACTTCATGGGGCAATGTACCACCGTTGGTATCGCACAAAACAGCCCAGCGCGCGCCATTATCGTAAGCCGCTTTCAAACAATTGATGGCGAATTCTGGGTTTGATTTATAACCATCAAAAAAATGTTCTGCATCATACATAACTTCACCGGTTTTGGCTTTAGCAGCAATGACGCTATCGCTAATCATGTCGATATTTTCCTGCAGCTCAATCCCTAACGCCACATCGACATGAAAATCCCATGCTTTGCCAACCATGCAAACGGCATCGGTTTTGACGTTTAAAATGGCGCTTAAGCCGGGGTCGTTTTCAGCGCTGCGGCCGGGCCGCCGGGTCATCCCAAACGCGGTTAAACGGGCGCGCTTTAATTTTGGTGGATTTCCAAAAAAAGCGTCGTCGGTTGGGTTGGCACCGGGCCAGCCTCCTTCGATATAATCGATTCCAATACTGTCGAGTTCGCGGGCTATGAAGTCTTTGTCGGCGGGGTTAAAATCAACACCTTGAGTTTGAGCGCCGTCGCGCAAGGTAGTGTCGAACAAATAGATACGGTTATCGGTCATGAGATAGAGGTTCCTTCAAATACAAGTGGCAAAACGGCAAAACTCCCGGTCCTCTTAAGAGGCCGGGTCGCTAATTCGCCGAATAATGGATGCCAATGGGAAGTTTCCTGTTGTCATGATATACAAAGCATAAACAACCCTAAAGTCCCGTCAAGTGAGCTTTGTATGACTGCGCTAAAGACGCGCATTAATCTGGAAAGAAAGCCGATTGGTCTTGCTTGTTCATTTTTACGAACGTTGGCGCAGGAATGGGTTTCGAGTAGTAATACCCTTGGCCCACATGGCAGCTCAGTCCGTGTAAAAACTCACCTTGTTTGCACGTTTCAATACCTTCAGCAACAATGTGAAGGCCCAGTTGTTGAGACATGCTGACAACGGCCCGCGTGATGGCAACCGCGTCTTTATCGCCGGGCAGGTTCATAATAAAGGCGCGGTTAACTTTATGGAATCGAGTGGGAAACGGGCCAGATAGCTAAGCGATAAATGCCCGGTTCCAAAATCATCCATGGATATGGTGATGCCTTGTTCTTTTAGCTCAATCAGAGTTTGAATGGTTTGCTCTAGATTTGCGACTAACATGCTTTTTGTTAATTCCAGATCAACAGGCCCGGAGTTAAACCGGATTGGTCTAAGCAGTTTTTAACATATCTCGCCAAATCACCGCTTAAGAATTGTATGGCTGATAAATTGACACCAACTTGAACGGGCGGATGATCAAACTCCATCCAGCTGGCTGCTTCTTTGTAGGCATTGATCAAAACCCAATTACCAATGGAAACAATTAAACCCGATAGTTCAGCTACTGGAATTAATTCTGCAGGTGATACAACGCCAAGAGTTGGGCTATCCCAAAGCAATAGAGCTTCAGCACCAATAACCATGCGTTCTTCTAAGACGACTTTAGCTTGGTAAAAAAGCTCAAATTCATTGTTTTCAAGCGCATGGGCGCAAGCCCGCTTCAACTTCCATGGGGCGCTTCACATCGGAGCTTAATTCGGATGTGTAAAGTTGATAATTCCCTCGCCCCTGACGTTTCGCATGGTGGATGGCTGTATAAACATTTTTAAGTAGTTCATTTATATTTGTAGCGCTTCCCGGATAGGGTGTGACGCCAATGCTACCTGATGTAAAAATTTCTTTACCACCGGTTTGGAAGGCAGCTGAAAGTGCTGTGAGCATATTGTTGGCAACAGCGGAGATTTTTTCTTCGTCGTAAATGTCATCTAAGATGACGCTGAATTCGTCTCCGCTAACGTGTGCAACAGTGTCTTGTTCACTAACACATGCCTGCAACGATGTTTTTGAAATAATCTAAATCGACAAACTGCACGGCAAAGCGTGTTCCACCCTTGTCAGCGCGGGCAGTGGCCTGTTCAAGGCATTCGCTAAATAAAGTTCTGTTCGGCATTTTGGTTAGCTGGTCCAATGTTGCCATTTACTGTAATTTAGCCTCATTTTAGCGGCGATCTGTAATGTAGCGTAAGGCTCCAATGAACAATTGGCGGCCACTTGATTTTAAGGTGCTATTATCCTCGGCGCCAGATTGTGCCTTCAGAGCTGTCTTCGAGAATAATGCCATCGTTTGTTAATTGATCCCGAATGCGATCGGATGTGGCAAAATCTTTGTTGGCGCGTGCACTCACTCGTTCTGTAATCAAGACGTCAATTTCAGCATCACTTAAGCCTGCTTCTGCGGCCGTGACGGGTTGCCATTTCAACCAATTTTCTGGGTCTTGTTGAAGCAACCCGAGCACGTGTCCGGCAGCTAATAGGTCATTTTTTGCAGCCAGAACTTGGTCTTCTTCAGCATTTTTCAATGCGCCTAAGCACTGATGCAAAGCGCTTATGGCTCCGGGTGTGTTTAAATCATCTTCAAGCTGAGAAAGAACACTTTTTGGGATACCTGCCTGACTTGTTGGAACGGAAGAATGACGCCGTAATATGTTGTAAAACCTATCCAGTTCCAATTTGGCTTCCCGCAAACCTTCTTTTGTGAAATCCATCGGTTTTCGGTAATGGCTTTTGAGCAGGGCCAAGCGAATGGCTTCACCCGGAAATTCTTCAAGCAAATCATGCACGGTATAAAAATTGCCCAAAGATTTGGACATTTTTTCGCCTTCGCTCATCAAATAACCATTGTGCATCCAATATTTGGCAAACGTCTCAGAGCCATGGGCGCATTTTGATTGGGCGATTTCGTTTTCATGGTGTGGGAATATCAAATCCAAACCACCGCCATGAATATCGAAGCTTTCACCCAGGTGCTTGTGGCTCATGGCAGAGCATTCGATATGCCAACCCGGCCGACCACGCCCCCATGGGCTTTCCCATCCTGGTATATCATCGGCAGAAGGCTTCCAAAGCACAAAATCTTGGGCATCGCGCTTATAAGGAGCTATTTCAACTCGGGCACCGGCAATAATCTCGCGTTTATCTAATTTCGATAACTTTCCATAATCGGACATGGAAGGGACACTGAATACCACATGCCCGTCTTTGGCATAAGCGTTCCCTTTGTCGATCAAGTCTTCAATCATAACGATCATTTCATTAATGTGATCGGTTGCGCGGGGCTCCACATCGGGCGGTAATGCGCATAATTCAGCCATATCTTGGTGAAAAATATCAGTTGTGCGTTTGGTGATTTTGCCGATATCTTCGCCAGATTCTTGGGCGCGGGCGTTAATTTTGTCATCCACATCGGTAATGTTGCGGGCGTAGGTTACTTTTGGATACAGAGTACGTAAAAGCCGTGATAAGACATCAAAAACAACAACGGGACGGGCATTGCCGATGTGTGCGGAGTCATAAACCGTAGGACCACAAACGTACATGCGGACATGGGCCGGATCGAGCGGGTTAAAATCTGTTTTCACACGGCTTAAGGTATCGTAAATTTTTAAAGTCATTTAAAGCGGCCTTGTTTAGGATAAACAGAATTGTATAAAATTAATGGGTGCTGACCCTAAATATGTCCCCTAAATCCATTGGTAATGGGATAACGGCGGTCGCGGCCAAAGGCCCGGCGTGTGAGTTTAACGCCAGGTGGCGCTTGGCGGCGTTTGTATTCAGCTAAATCTAGCATTCGCCAAATCCGGCGGACCGTATCCGGCTCGAACCCCCGCGCTGCAATTTCATCAACGCTCAGCTCGTCTTCGATTAAAGACTGTAAAATCGCGTCTAGAATTTCATAAGGCGGCAAGCTGTCTTGATCTGTTTGATCTGGTTTTAATTCAGCCGATGGCGGTTTGGTGATAATCCGTTCTGGGATAACTAGGCCTTCAGGTCCCCTTATGCCGACGGGGGCGTTTTTGTTGCGCCAATGGCACAATTTAAAGACATCTAGTTTATAAACATCTTTAAGCACTGAATAACCGCCACACATATCACCATAAAGTGTTGCATAGCCGACCGACATTTCAGATTTATTGCCCGTCGTTAGCACCATATGGCCGAGCTTATTCGATACGGCCATCAATAAATTACCACGTGCACGGGACTGAATATTTTCTTCTGTGACGTCTTGCCCGAGCCCTTCAAACAGGGGGGCCAGCATTTGATCAAAAGCGTCCATTGCCGGTTTGATATTTATTTCATCCAATTGAACACCTAACAAATCCGAGCATTCAGCCGCATCGTCTAGGCTGTCTTGGGATGTATAAGGGGATGGCATCATGATGCAATGGACACGATCAGGGCCAATGGCATCAACTGCCACAGCGGCTGAAATAGCGCTATCAACGCCCCCCGACATGCCTAAAACTACGCCTTTAAAGCGGTTTTTTTGAATGTAATCGCGCAAGCCCAAAACCATGGCTTGGTATGTGCCATGCAAAACTGGCTCTGTTGGGGCGGTCTCGCCTTCTGCGCACTCCCAGCCGGTATCGGATCGGTTCCATTGGGTCAGCGTGACTTGGCTTTGCCAAGATGGCGTGCGCATTCGTAAACTTCGGTCAGCGCCCAATACAAAAGAGGCCCCATCAAAAACCAACTCATCTTGGCCGCCAACTAAATTTACATAAATCAAAGGCAAGTTGGTTTCTGTAACCCGGGCCACGGCATAACTCAGGCGTTCATCTAATTTGTCTGTTTCGAACGGGGAACCATTGAGTACAACAAGCATTTCAGCGCCAGATTCTTGCAAGCACTCAGCCACATCGCCAAACCACATGTCTTCACAAACCAAAACCCCTAATCGCACACCACGAAATGATATGGGGCCGGGTAAGGGGCCTGCTTCAAAGACGCGTTTTTCATCAAAAACACCGTAGTTTGGAAGTTCATGCTTTAAGCGAATGGCGGCAATTTTTCCATCATCCAAAAGCAAAGCTGCATTATGGAGCCCACTTTCCAGACGCCAAGGGGCACCAATTAAAAGGGCCGGGCCCCCATCTGCTGTCTCAAGCGCCAAAGCTTTCACTTGAGCTTTAACAACAGCTTGAAAAGCGTGCTTTAAAACAAGATCTTCTGGTGGGTATCCGCTGACCGTTAATTCGCCACAAACAACCAAATCAGCCCCCATCCGCGCAGCATCCGCGCGGGCGGTTCGGATGTGTTCGATGTTTGACGAAATATCGCCAACGGTGGGATTTATTTGCGCTAAAGCAATGGAGAGTTGATCAGTCATAAGCTCGGTTTAGACGTGCGCCCCGAAGCTGTCAACGATGAGATTGAGTTGTACCCACTGTTGGCAACGATTATTAATAAATTTGGTTGTGCACGATTATCAATAATCTGGCATTATAAAGAACTTTTTATTATCGTATCTTCATCATGGGTGCGATGAGTTTGATTGGGCTGTGGTCTTCGACGCTCGGGATATAAAAGTTATATTGTTAGATGCCTTAATGCCCATTGCACATCATTTCGAAGATTTAGATAAGCGCCGCGACTGGTTCCTTGCATTGGTCAACAGCCATCTGTCGCCGCCATCCCCGAGTGGTAAGGATGAAGTCAGCTGGGAAATGGATGCTTCCGGGTTTAATGCGATTATAAAAGCGCTTTTGCATCGTTTGGATCGTAAACTCGCAGATGCTAACAGCGCCCTCAGTTTCAAAAAAGAGATACGGAGATGCTGCCGTCGACAATGCACAATATGTCCTTGGACAACTAAAATAAACGTTATGCCTTTGCGTTAATGCAGTAAGTTCTCACGCTTTACTGTCAAAACTTGGGCGTTACGCGGTTGCTTGGCGGTTTTCTTTCAGCATTTCAGCTAATAAAAAGGCCAATTCAATCGATTGCTTTGCGTTTAGGCGTGGATCACAATGGGTATGGTAACGGTCACTCAAGTCCGTATCAGAAATCGCCTGCGCTCCGCCGGTGCATTCTGTTACGTCTTGTCCGGTCATTTCGAAATGAACACCACCAGCATGTGTCCCTTCTGCATTGTGGACATCAAAGAAGCCTTTAACTTCTGCCAAAATTCGATCAAAAGGCCGGGTTTTGTAACCGGTTGAGCTTTTGATCGTATTCCCATGCATGGGGTCTGAAACCCAAACGACGTTGCGGCCTTCTTGTTTTACGCGGCGCACTAAGGGGGGCAAGTCTCTGGTTACGGTATCTGAACCCATGCGCGCAATCAGGGTTAAGTGGCCCGCTTCGTTGGTTGGGTTTAGGGTATCGATCAGGCGAATAAGATCGTCACCTTCCATGGTTGGGCCAACTTTCATGCCGATTGGATTTTTAATGCCACGCATGAATTCAACGTGGGCACCATCCAATTGGCGGGTTCTGTCGCCGATCCACAGCATATGAGCTGAAGTGTCGTAAAAATCACCGGAGGTCGAATCGGTGCGAACCATGGGCTGTTCATATTCTAACAACAACGCTTCGTGCGATGTGTAAAAGGCGGTTTCGCGAATTTGCGGAGTTTGTTCTGCCGTCATTCCGCACGCAGACATAAAGGCCAACGCTTCACCAATTTGATCGGCTAAGTCTTTGTACTTTTCGCCGACTTCACCGTGAGCTGCAAAACCCAGTGTCCATAGGTGTACTTTATGTAAGTCCGCATAGCCACCTTGGGCAAAAGCCCGCAGCAAGTTCAGCGTTGATGCGGACTGGTTGTAAACACGCATTAGGCGGGTGGGGTCTGGAATACGGCCTTCTTCGGTAAACGCCATTTCATTGACCATGTCACCTCTGTAAGAATCCAGAGTAACACCGTCAATGGTTTCCGTTGGCCCAGAACGGGGTTTTGCAAACTGACCCGCTAAACGACCGACTTTAACAATAGGAAGTGCTGCGCCATAGGTCAGCACAATAGCCATTTGCAACAACACGCGGAAGGTGTCGCGGATGTTGTCTGGGTGGAATTCAGCGAAGCTTTCAGCGCAATCGCCACCTTGCAGCAAAAAACCTTTGCCGTCACATACATTACCTAAAGCGCGCTTTAAGTTGCGGGCTTCGCCTGCAAAAACAAGCGGTGGTGATACTTGCAATTGATCCGTAACGCTTTTGAGTACGGCTGCATCCCGATATTCAGGTTGCTGCAGTATCGGTTTATTGCGCCAGCTTGCCGGTGTCCACTGTTCGGCCATAATCTTCCTCGTCTTTTATTGTGTGTCCAAAAATTTTAATTGACCGATATACGCTGGTTATGCCGAGTTTTCCAGTAAAACACGAAAACAAATTTATAGGCCCGTTTTTGTGTGGCATATTAAGCGTTGTCGTCAAATATTTATTTTAAATGACTTTTATAGTCGTTGGGGTCTGGTATTGGTTTTCCGAAATACCAGCCTTGGCCTAAGTGAATGCTGCATCCGAGTAAGAATTCAGTTAATTCTTTGTCTTCAACCATTTCTGTAATGGTCTCGACGCCGCTTTATTGCACAGCGTTGCCATGGACGCTAAAAAGGCTTTGCCTTTATCTATGGCAAAAGCATGCTTGACGACGGCCCCGTCAAATTTAACCGTATCTATGTCGCACGAGTTTAAATCATCGAAGCTCGCGGCACCGGCATCAAAATCATCTAAAGTAAAACCAAAACGAATGATATCATTCGTGAACGCGGCTTTGCGTCAACATTAATGGGGTCAATGCCCTAATCTTTGCGCTTTTCCCGCATCGTGACAAATTCTTCCGCAGCCGTTGGGTGAATACCAATTGTTGCGTCGAATTGAGCTTTTGTCGCCCCACATTTGACTGCAATGGCAATGCCTTGAATAATCTCTGGGCTGTCTGATCCCATCATATGGCAGCCTAAAACCTGGTCCGTGTTCTGATCAACGATTAATTTCATAATCGACATTTCTTGACGGCCCGACAAAGTATGTTTCATGTTTCTAAAGCTAGATTCATAGACATCAATAGGCCCAAGAGCTGCGGCTTCAGGTTCCGTTAAGCCAACGGTGGCAATCGGTGGTTGGCTGAAGACGGCAGACGCCACGTTTTTGCGGTCCGCAGCGGTTGGGGTGTCCCGATAGACCGTGTTAACAAAAGCCATGCCTTCTGCAAGCGCAACGGGAGTTAAATTGATCCGGTCCGTCACATCGCCAATGGCATAAATATTGCCGATATTTGTTTGTGAGTAAGTATCAACTTCAATGGCACCCTTCACGTTCGTCTCGATGCCAACCTCTTCAAGGCCAATGCCATTGGTGTTTGGTGCGCGGCCTGTGGCGTACATAACGACGTCGACATTTAAAGGGTCGCGTTTGTCGAAAAGTAAAGTGTAGTCGTCCTCTGGGTTTTTGACGATAGAGGTAACGTTGACGCCGCTGTGAATTTGGATGCCTTTATTGATTAATTCGCTTTGCAGACCATCGCGCATGCTCTCATCAAAGCCGCGTAATACTTTGTCTGCACGAATGATTCCATGAACTTCGGCCCCCAAGGCATTGAAAATTCCCGCAAATTCGACAGCAATGTATCCACCGCCAACAATTGCCACACGTTTTGGAAGTTCTGGTAATTCCAGAGCTTCGTTCGACGTAATTGCGTGTTCTATACCAGCAATTTCAGGCATTGTTGGCCAGCCACCGGTGGCTATTAATATGGTTTCTGCTGTTATGGTTTTCCCATTAACTTCTACACGATGAGGCCCAACCAGGCGGCCCTTTCCTTCAATTTCTTCAACTCCGGCATTTTTTAATAAATTATGATAAATAACTTCTAAGCGGTCGAGCTCTTTGTTCTTAGTGGTTATTAACTTAGTCCAATCGAAATTTGGTTTTGCGTCGGCCCACCCAAAACCGACTGCGTCTTCAAAATCATGGGCAAAATGAGCACCATAGACCAATAACTTCTTAGGAACACAGCCGCGCATAACACACGTGCCGCCGGTTCGCATGCTCTCGATTACAGCAACGCGGGCTCCCGTAGCTGCTGCCATGCGTGATGCCCGAACGCCGCCGGAGCCGGCACCAATTGTTATTAAGTCATAATCATAAGAAGTCATTCGTTGAGCCTTAAAGCGATTGAAACAGGGTTCTGACATAAGGTGCTTGGTGTTAATTATCCAGTCTAAATTAAGGGACTGGTTACATATTGGGGAAGGTATGCATTAAAACAGCACATCATACTATTGGTTTGTCAGCGGGAACGAAAAATAGATCCAGAGCAGGCCCGCCTTCAGCGTAAAGCACGGCAAGAGCCAGTGCGGTTGCAAGAACCATAATCTATGTAGATCACCAACATAAACTGGCGCAGAATTATAAGCATTATAAAGTGACGGATGCTTCCGTTCATATGCAGACACGTTTTTGCCAAAATAGATTTAATCCTATTCACTATTTACTGTGTCATTTTTAAGGGTAATCAATTATTAATAAGGCTGAGGACTGTTTTCACGACGCACTAAATTACATTTGTTTGACTTAGGTTTTAATATGAATATTAACTTACATTCGCCTTCTGATGACGCATATTTATTAGCATTGAATTTGTGTAGGCAAGGCAATCTAATAGATGCACGCAAATTATGTCAGAATAAATTGTCACAAGAACCCAGACATGCTGCTACTTTGCATCTGGCAGGTCTTATAAGTGTGCGGGAGCTGAAATTCAAAGAGGCTATAAAGTTATTCAAAAAAGCGATTAAGAGCGATGGAAAAGTAGCTCAGTATTATTCGAGTATGGCAGAAGCGCTGGCAACAACTGGGGATTTTGTTCGGGCTAAAAGTACGTTTCGTCGTGCGGTTTTATTACAACCAGAAAACGTTAATTTCTTGTATGGTCTGGGAACAGTAAACATGCAGTTGGGAGCGTTCACAGATGCAGTGGCGGCTCTTTCGCGCGCGATTGAGCTTGCTCCCAACGAAGGGGAGTTTCATGCGCAGCTTGGAGTGGCCCTACAGAAAGATGATGTCTCCCGCTCCATTAGCGCTTATGATAAGGCCATCGAGCTAGGTTCTAATAGCGCCTTTGTGTATTACAACTTGAGCACAGCCCTTTCACAAAATAACGACTATAGCCGGGCAATTGTGGCTCTGAAGGAAGTTATAAGGCTGGATCCTCAGCACCAACGTTCCTATCGGAGTTTAGGCCATATTCATCTTGTATGTGGGGATTACCATGAAGCTGTATTGGCTTTACGACGTGCCATCGAGTTGGCTCCTGAGGATTTTGTTGCATTAAATGATCTGGGGTCTGCCCTACTGGGAGCCGGTATTTCGGAGGAAGCAATTTCAATATATGAACAACTTATAAAATTGGATCCAGTACCGAATACAGTGTCGATTTCAAATATGGCCTTAGCCTACCTATGTGCTGGTAAAGCAGAGGAAGCTTTAAAATTAAGCGATACTGGTCTTGAAATCGTTGGGAATGAAACCTCCTGCTTAGCCTTCAAATCGACGGCTTTGAACCATTTGGGGCGGCGCAATGAGGCAGGAGTTTTGCTGAATTTTGATCGCCTTATCTTTCAAAAACAATTTAATTCGATTGATGGATACAATTCAACAGACGAATTTAATGCCAAACTTTCAGAGTTTATAGTAAAACATCCAGATTTTGGACCAAGCAAACTTAATCGGGGTTTGAAATCAGGTAAAAGTATACCACCCGCTTTTCTCGAAGGCCCTCTGCCGACGGTTTTAGAAACCTTTCATTCTATGATCCTCTCGGCAATTCGTGGCTTTAAAGAAGCTACACCTGTAGACCCAAGCCACCCATTCTTATCTCGACATCCAAGTAAAACACGCATTGAATGGTGGGGGACGCTAATACAGCCTCATGGCTATCTGGATACTCATTTTCACCCGGTTGGATGGCTGAGTGGAGTATACTACCCAGTCCTCCCTGAAGCATTTAAGGCTCATTCTGAAAGCCAAGAAGGTTGGATTGAATTTGGTCGAGAATATTATAAAATTAACAGTGAGGATAATCCTCCCGTTTTTACAATCAAACCTGATGCCGGGCTAATGGTCCTTTTCCCGTCCTATTTTGGTCATCGCACGCTCCCTTTTTCAATTGACGATGAGCGTATGAGCGTTGCTTTTGATGTAATCCCAGTAGAGTAATGGTCATGATTTTCTCTGATGTTGGTTTACATGTGTTGAGGATAAGTTAGTTTGGAAACTTAGTTAAATTAGACACAAAGCGTTGGTAATACCCTCTCAAATTAACGGTATTCTTGAGTAAAATGTCCTCACAAACTTAATTATGGTGCAATTATGACTTTATCTTGTTTTCCTGAGGGCATGTTTGGTTATCTAGAGTGTATCAATTATGATAAGTTTTCTTGTAACAACTATAATGTCCACTTTCTGTTACCATCTCAATCGGTCTATGAAGCACATGCATTAAATTTCTCAGCGTGCGTTTCAAATTGCAATGTCTTTCTGGGTCGTTCGTTCCGATCAACATAGACAGCATAAAAACAACAATGCTGGTATGAGAATCGGTGAATTTATGTGACAATGTTTTACGGCACGAGCCAACCAGCAAAGTAATAT
>JAPKAX010000304.1 GCA_028825025.1 Rhodospirillales bacterium
CAGGAAGGTTTAAAGTTTCGGCTAGCACTTGCGGCAGGACGTAGGTTCCTACCATCACTCCACTGCAAATTAGAATGGCCGCACTCCCCGCCAATGCCAATATGAGCTCAAGGATTACAACTCCGCTAAAGGCATCTTTAATCCTGCTCGATAGAAACGAGCCGACCCCCATACTGACAATCATCAGACTAATAATTGTGTAAATGACGGTTTCAACCGCCCCCAGTACGCGTGCTGCATAATGTGACAGAAGATATTCGTAAATTAATCCACATCCGGCAAGAATTCCGGTGATTAAAATAAGCGTTGCATCAATCTTGAGCTTTGAGTGTGGGTTGAGCGTAGGGTTCGGTGCCGTTTTCAAGTCAGACTTCACCTTTGTTGTGTATCATCCTAGCAAGCTGACTAAGAGCAAGCCGAGACCGATATAGGCTCCGGCCTCAACGGCAGCAACGCCATAATTTGCTTCTCGGTCGACTTCTTGTTCTACAGAAATTCCGTACAGAACCACTTTTTCGATCAGTGAAGTGAGAACAATAACGCCAATCAGCAACACGAAAGCAACGACCGCCCATGCGACAATTGACAGGACCAAGTCCGTACCAAAAACAACAAGATTACCGGACGTTGATATGGCTAGGGCCGTACCAATCTGAAAACCGGCAAACCGGATGGCCAGCGCCGCATTTCCTTCATTAATTGCATCACGAAAAAACTGCCCTTCGTTGCGTTTCGCAAACAGGTTAACACGGTAGCGTGAGATCAATACGAGAAGTAACTGGGTGACCAGGTACATACCAACAACCACGCCGATAGAGCTCAGCCAATCGCCAGTTGACCAGGCAAACACTCCAAATATGATTATTGCCGTTGCAATCATGTTACCGGCATCAAGGGTCCCTGCCGCAATATTCCCCTGAGAAATCATTTGTTTCAGGTCAATTTGAGGGAATACGATGTTATCGAAGATCCAACGTGTACACATCAACATAATAACACCTAGAACCCCGTACCCTAAAACATACAGGCCTTCGGTGATCAGGTTTGTCGCAATATCACCCGATGCAACACCAGCGAAGACGACAGCAAGGGCAGCTATTGCCCCTCCTAACGAGATACCAAAGGCGTGATTATCATTTTCAGATAGCTCGACGGTCGTATCAACTCCACCCGAAGTCCTGCCAAACAGCCTACGGACCAGTACCAGCATGGCAAAAAGAAGGATAAAATCAACAGCCAGAGCCGCGTAATAATAGGGGTCGGTTGAGACCGCAAAATAGGTTTCAAAGTTCATGTTCTATATCTCCACAATTCTATTTCCCGCCGCTACGGCCACCAAATCCACCACTTCGTGAGGGCGATGATCGGGTATTGGAGTAGGAGCTGGTGCGTTTTGCTTGATAGGTTTCAGACATAGCTCTAGGGGCGCTTCTGGTACGAGGAGCGTACGTTGACAGGCGACTGGTACTGCGAAAGCTTTTAACTCTGGCAGGTGAGGCTTTGTTAGCCCTGACATTCGGTTGGCGTCTTGATGCATTCGACCAGGAGTTATTATTACGGCTGGTGCCGTAATAGTGCCGGCCTACATCTCCATAATAAGACGCGCTACGGGCACTGTACCAATAGTTTTGGTTATACCGGTAGCCAGTCCCCCAGCCTATAACGTCAGAGAACATTCGGTACTGACCATACCAAGCCCACATACTGTTGCCACTAGAACCCGTGTTCCACCTACCGTACGCCGGATTGCCGACAAGGTGTTGTGTAGGCGGCATTGATTTATCGGATGTTTCCGCAAAATTGAGTTTTGGTAGCTTACCCTTGGTCATGTCAGCCAGCACATTAATAACGTCAACTAATGAATCATTAAAAACGTCAGGTTGGGCCGCACGTGTGATAGATATTGCTTCATTGCCAACAGCAACAGTTACTTCCCGTGATGCTTCACCATCCCTCGCAAATGTTTCTTTAGCTGTGTCAAAGCGGATTCTTAGAAATGAGAACATCCCCCCATTGACCGAACCCTCAGCCTCAAGGGTTGAAATCAACTGAGCCATATCAGGGTTAAGCCTGCTGGCCACCTGAGCGTACTGTCGGAGATAATTTATATTAGGTAGTGCGGCCGCACCTTGTTTTAGCGTTGATTCAAGTTTAAAAACCGCATTTTCAGCTATTTTTATTGTTTTTTGAGCGCGCTCAAATTCCGGATCAGAACACCCGGACACCAAAAACACAATTGAAAGCATGAAAAATAAAGGTAAAGGAATAACCTTTCGCATGTTTTTCATATTTAAGATTGCCTCCATCGGCAAGTAAGCCTTACCGTGACATGTTACAGTATTAGATTTAGTGATATGTTACAGTTGTTAATTTAGTGACATGTCACGATGCTCAAGTCTCGTTTGCGGTTTCTCGATTAGCTAGTCATTTAAACAAAAGTGTTTCCCCAGGGGGGGGACAATAGATGTTGGTTATCATTGCTCCCTGCATTGTTAACTAGGCTTGCGAAGGTCTGTAACAATTAATAATCTGTGGATTGTCTGTTACCACATAGCAAGTTTATTATAGCTTCACCGATGACGTTGGATACTCTATAGACATTATGCCCGATAGTAAAACCGTTCTCCCCGATTATTTTGTCGACGATGGCTCTGACACCTTTGCCGGAACTCATCTGCTGGTTGACGTTTGGGATGCTCGAAACCTAACCAACCCAGAGGCTATTGAGATATCACTAGTGAGAGCGGCAGAAGATGCCAGAGCAACCGTTCTTTATGGTCATTTCCATAGTTTTGGATCTGGCCTAGGTGTCTCCGGTGTCTTACTGTTGGCCGAAAGCCACATCAGTATACATACATGGCCGGAGCGTAGATTTGCTTCCATAGATATTTTTATGTGTGGAAAATGCGATCCATATGACACTTTGCCAGAAATTAAAAAGGGATTTTCCGATAACTTAACAATATCGTCCTCTAAAAGAGGCCTTACCCCGGCGTTCTCAGAGGGAAAATAACTCTGACCGCAGACTAGCATTTACCTAAGATTCCGTATGAAAAAAGGTGCTGTCATAAAATACGAACTCGTCCTACTATGGCAATAGTATGTTGGATTTATGCAGCACAGAGTTGCTGCCACTCAATAAGAGCAGCTTCACGTTGAACCTTATATGTATCTCTAGAATTTAGATGGCGTTCCTTATTGAAGTGGTTAAAAAC
>JAPKAX010000305.1 GCA_028825025.1 Rhodospirillales bacterium
ATTTGATCTTGAACGGCTCCATCTCGGGACCAGCCCCCAGCCATATTGAACTCCTGTTCATAACTACTAATTTAAGACATCGTCAGTATATACTAATTCATTGCCCAGACCTAACAGGCCACGTAGATAATTAGTAATAGGTTCATACTTCCATCTCGTAATGTTTCACCAATCGCCTTTGTTCCTTAACGCGCAAACAGACTAACAAACAAGCCCTTTGCTGCTAGCGGTTCTGAAAAGGTATTATAACCCTCCTAAGGTTTTGGCTCTATTTTACTGGTGTCGGAGAATTTGTGGACCCTAAGACACCTCAGAAACAACGCTTTCGGCGGCGTACCTCCCCCCTAAGACCCCCCACGCCTGCAATAAATTTATTATTGTGATTTCAGACATTCACTTTATTCTTTTCATCAAATGTTTTAGCTTTTTTAACTGGGCGCTTTAGATGATCAACATACTTTCGTTCATCTGATGGAACGTGAATGATGTCACTATCTGTCTCCTACCAACCAATAATGATGTGCTGATGTTCAACTTGGCCATTGACGTTAACTCGATCAGACATTCGAGCAACCAGTCGACCCGCCGTTCTACCATTTTCTTGGAGTAATTCACGAAGGCCTTGGATTTGTGTTGATGAACCCGGACCTCCTTCTTTAATAGTCTCATGCATCGACACAATGAGTTCAGATCGTTGAACCATCAAACCCTGCGCTTCAGAACTCCAACAACTACTATCAAACTCAACGTCAGCGCGTCTCCATCGCTGAAGTTGACGGATAGATGGCATTGCGTCGTCACGGCACATCTTTGTGACCAATTCACCTTCAGCTAAACGCTCTAATATCTGTTCGTCTAAGGTTTTAGTTCGCTTTGTAGGCATCAGGCACACCTCATAACAACAAGCAACTGCCTTGCGTGTTCTAGGGCACGGGCCCGTGAGCAATATGAGTGACGTCTACTAGCGCATCAACCAACGGAGATTCAGGTGAAAAGTCTTTTAACCACTGTTGTGCAGCCTCTTTGGCTTGTCGCTTCATACTATGGTTTCTGATTACAGTCTTTCGGCCCCGCTCCAATGCTTGAAGAGCATTTCTACGGCCCTCAAAAGTTAAAGGACTAGAATGCATGACACATTGGTGTGAGCCCGGATATATTGGACGGCGACAAGGCGCGCTAGCCGTTTTAGTTGGTGAGCCGCATCTTTGCCTTGATCAAGGTTTTCCTGCCATTTTGTCGCCTAAAATAAGATATCTTCATTTAAACTACTGAAATTAAATATTTACTGTTTGATCGTTAATCAAATGATCATCGGTTAAGTATAAGGGCGACCTATATATCTTCGCCCTTAGAAGGATCTACACCTATCATATCATACATCGGCTGAACAAGTTCGCTCCAATCGAACCAATGAGCGAATGCCGCCATGCCAATAAGAAGCAGAAGTTTTGGAGACGTAATCAGCCCCATAGCGGCTAGAAATAACCCGACAAATCCGAAAAGCGCTTGCCCCCAAAAGAAAGCAAGTACTGAAAACAAAAAGCCTAAGGGGACAAAAATAAACCCAAAAGTAAAGATCCCCAGAAAACCAAAAGCCACGGCGAACCAACCCATAAGCGGCGCGCCTTCCTTCTTATTTGGGGCCTTTGAATTGTGTTGATTTTCAGAATTTTGTTGTTTTAGACTTAGTTTCATATGGCTCATAACCTAAATATATTCAGTTGCTTCAACCAATACAACGCGAACCCTTACACATTATCTATAAATAACATTCGTTAAATAAAGCCCGTCCGCGGGTACAGTTGGTCCCCCGGCCCGACGATCTTTGGCATCCAATGCCTTTTTCAAGTCATCCTTTGTCCATTTTCCTGACCCCACCATCTTCAAGGAACCTACTATATTGCGCACTTGGTGATATAAAAAAGAACGGGCACGGGTGTAAATACGGATTTCTTGGCCTTCCCACGTAACGTCTAATTGATCGAGGGTCTTAACTGGAGAATTGGCTTGGCAAGCGGTCGCCCGAAAAGTTGAAAAGTCATGTTTACCAAGCAAAACTTCCGCCGCATCGCGCATTGGCTCTAAATCCAACGGCACAGGAACCCACCAGCTCAAGCCCCGGTCAACGGTCAACGGCGAGCGACGATTGGTAATTCGGTACATATAAGCCCGCTCTTTTGCTGAGAACCGGGCATGAAACTCCTCATCAACGATCTCTGCTGAAAGAATAGAAATCGGATGTGGCCGAAGTTGTGCGTTCAAAGCATCACGAACCCGGTCGATGCTCCAGTCTTTGGTCAAATCCAAGTGGGCGGATTGATATAGCGCGTGCACACCCTTATCTGTGCGCCCAGCGACAAACAACGAAGCCGGTTCGCCGGAAAACCGGATTACAGCTTCTTCGATCGACTGCTGGACGGACATGCCCTTTTCTTGGCGTTGCCAACCAACATAAGGACGACCATCGTATTCTATTTTTAAATGATAACGAACCATTCATTCTTTTAATCCGCAAACACGATTGAATCGACCCCTAATACCAAAGTGGACGGATAAAACCTGTAATTTCATATCCTTATTCATTGTTTGTAACAATCCCACGTGACAGTTTTATTGGTATTTGCTTTGATTTTGTTAAGATGAACTAATCTATTAAGAATTTTTAGTAAATGAATTGAATTCTATGTCTTTTGATTACGATATTGACCGCGCCTCGCTGCACATCCTGCCGCTACGGACATTTCACATTTAGACACCCCTACCTTGCGTCGCGCTCGGTTGATTATAAACGTTCACCTTAAAAGCGTCGCAGATCTCTTTAAAGATACAGGCTCTGGCATTGGTCAGCTTGAAGTTGAAGATTTATCTAAAGAATTTTAATGGGACGTCGTAGATCCACCCAATGATCTAATTTTAATGCGAAAATTTACTCTTTTACCAAGTTATGACGTCTATAGCTTGCATACCAGCTTACGAGATATGGGTGTCGATATTGAAAACGTCGACAATCTGAAGCTTCCGGACAGTAAAAACAAAAAGCTTACATCCTATGTGACCAGTTTCACGCGCCCGCTGATCAATTATATCTATGGCAGCTATGAAATGGACATCCAGAACTTTGGGGATGTTTTCAGTTTATTTTGCGACCCCATGTAAGAAAAGCGCTGGGTAAAATCTAACAAATGTCAGAAAAGCTTGAAATCAAGCCGGAT
>JAPKAX010000306.1 GCA_028825025.1 Rhodospirillales bacterium
ATTACCACTTCATCAAATAGCAAAAGGATGTTTTGTTCCGCACACATATTGCGAACATCTTCTAAAAACCCTTCCATCGGTGGCATGCAACGCTACAACGGCTCCATAATTTAACCGGCATAACGGTAAAGTTTTATAATATAAACCTCTTGGTTGTTTCAGTGTTATTGTAAGGAGCGACCAACAAATAGTCGCTCATGGCAGGGGTGCTAGCCCTGGTCAGCTCAGGCTCTGCAAAAATCGTACATTTGGCTTGGGAACAAGCTGATGACGCCAGCTTTATTGGTTCTGTGATAGGCCCCCTCGAATTTTTAAATTTTTTTTAACGGTATATACCCTAGCCAAGCGTTGGCAATACATGGTGGCTCCAGTTCCCAATGCGCAAAATGCAAACGTTCCACCGCCAAGCTTATACGTTGAATTTCTTCGGCTAAAGCTAACACATGAGTATTCAAGTAGGCGAAATTTGATCAATTTTCTGCCTGCTTATGTAAAGCTTCAACTACTTCAGGCCGGGCGTAACCGACTATGCAGGAATCCCAATGCATAGAAAAATATAGATATTATTTGCCTGCTGTATCCCACAATTGACAATCCATCACTTTTTCCATAACCATAATTTTATTTACGGGAAGTCCGAATTCGCCGATTAATATGCCGGCTGGAAAAATCTTGATTGCCCGATCAGATGCGTTGGTCATAGCCTTAGGCCTCTATTTTATGAAAGACGATGAAATATGACGTGCTATGGATATAAAAACAAATTCATATAATTAAAATTAAATTATAAATTATTTTATGGCGTCAATTGATATATCGATGGGGGCATAATTTTTTAGTGGGCATTTATGCTTTAACCCGATATATTTTAACTCGTAAAAACATTGGGGTTTAAGCAGTTCATATGAGTAACTTTGACTATATTGTTGTTGGTGCTGGTTCTGCTGGCTGTGTACTAGCTAACCGCTTAAGTGAAGATCCAAACGTCCGTGTTTTACTATTAGAGGCGGGTGGAAAAGACACTAATCCGTGGATACATATTCCCGTTGGCTACGTCAAAACTATGGTTAATCCGAATCTAAATTGGATGTTTGATTCGGAACCCGAAGCACGCACTCATAACCGCCCAATCCCGATTCCCCGTGGCAAAGTTTTAGGCGGATCAAGCTCTATCAATGGTATGTTATACGTGCGCGGAAATGCTCGTGATTATGATGGCTGGGCTCAATTGGGCTGCACCGGTTGGTCGTACGATGATATTTTACCGTACTTCAAAAAATCTGAAAATCGCGAAACAGGATCTGATGATTACAGGGGCACTGGCGGCTTGTTGAACGTCGCTGATCTGACCGAAAAATATGAGCTTTTGGATGCAATCATTGAGGCCGGAACGGAATGCGGATACCCTGCCAACCCGGACTATAACGGCAAATCGCAAGAAGGTTTCGGTTATTTTCAGCTGACTCAAAAAAATGGTATGCGCCATAGCACGAAAAATGCATTTTTAGATTCTGCAAAAGGTCGTGATAACTTAGTCATCGAAACACATGCCCAAACAACATCCATTATTTTAGACGGCAAACGAGCCGTTGGTGTTAAGTATTTAAAAAAGGGCCATCCAACTGAAGCACGCGCAAACATTGAAGTTATATTGTCTGCTGGTGCTGTTCAATCGCCGCAATTGCTTGAACTATCAGGTATTGGCCGTCCTGATTTATTAAAATCATTTGGGATCGAGCCTCAACATGAATTGAGCGGCGTGGGCGAGAACTATCAGGATCATTATGTATCACGGTTGCAATGGCATTTGAGTAAAGATGTCTCACTCAATTCCAAAACACGAGGCATTGGCTTGGTTCAAGAAGCCCTAAAGTTCGGCCTGATGCGCAAAGGAGCGCTGACCATGTCGGCTGGAATTTTGGGTGGATTTGTTAAATCCCGCGAAGGATTGGAAGTCCCAGACATTCAATTCCACATTGCCCACGCCAGCTTCAAAAACCCCAAAACACGCGTCTTTGATAAGTTCCCGGGCTTAACCATAGCCCCTTGCCAGTTGCGCCCGGAAAGTCGGGGCAGCATTCACGTTGGCTCGTCTGATCCGTTGGCCGCACCAAAAATTCGTCCCAACTTTTTAGACAACACATTGGATCAAGAGATTCATGTAACCGCCATGCGCATTGCCCGTGATTTGATGGCGGCTCCTGCAGCAGCTAAATACGTTAAATTTGAAACTCTTCCAGGAATAGAAGCCGCACCCACAGATGAGGCATTACTGGATCATGCGCTTAAAACGGGGGCGACCATGTACCATCCCGTCAGCACATGCACAATGGGAAAGGACCCCAATATGGGCGCTGTAGTTGACCCTCGCTTGCGGGTTTATGGCATTGAAGGGTTGCGTATTGCAGATGCGTCAGTAATGCCGCGATTAACGTCTGGGAATACTAATGCACCGGTGATTATGATTGCAGAAAAAGCTGCTGATATGATTAAGTCTGATGCTAAACTTAAAGCTACCGGATCATAAGGTAACAAGGTGTCGGACGATTTTTACTCTAGCTATAGTACTTATAAAAACTATCAACCTGCAACGTTACGGCATAAAGATATTAATCGCTTTGATGCCGAAATCTGGGAGCCTGCTGCTTTCACTTCAGGTATGAGGTGTTTAGAATTAGGGGCAGGTACGGGCCAATTTTTGAAATACCTCTCTTATAAGGGCGCTCAAAATTTTTATGGCATCGATCATGACTCAGATCTGAGGGCGGTTATACCGCCAGAGATATCGGACCGGTTTGAGTGTGCAGATGTTTGGGAATTTTTAGAAAGTAATAAAAACACGGGATGGGACCGTGTTGTTTTGCTGGATGTATTAGAGCACTTTATGCCTGAAGATGGCTTTCTATTATTATCTTTGATAGCCAAAGGTTTGAAGTCCAGCGGTAAAGTTATCATCAAAGTTCCTAATGGCGGGTCACCTTGGGGTATGAGTTATCAGATGGGTGATTTGACCCATAAAACAGCTTACAATTCAGAAAGTTTGCGGCAAGTGGCAACGGCATGCGGCTTAAATGTGGATACGATTTATGACCAACGCCGTGGTTCACCCAGACGGATGTTCACCGATGCGGTTGTAAATAGATTTTTATCATGGGCCTTGCTCACCCCACCGCCATTTTGGGGTGCAAATTTATATGC
>JAPKAX010000307.1 GCA_028825025.1 Rhodospirillales bacterium
GTTCTAGCGAACTCTGCATACCAAGTATCGTTTGCAAATTCTGCAACGTGGTCCCATCCCCGGCATCCGCCTGAACCAGCCGATCCCCCTGTTGATTTATAGGTATATCCTCTAGGCTTGATCAATAAATCCGGCGCGGCGATTGACCGCCTGAGCCGAAGCTGTGCTTGTATATGCAAAATATTGACGGGCAGTTTTTTGACAACCGGCGCCTCTGCATATACATAAAAACCGGCGTGGTCAGGAGATAGCCTTCGGTTTTGATCATCTGCGGGGTAGCACGCAGGGCAAACCCACACTCACCATAAATCTGCATTGGTTGTGCAAACCGGATTCTGCTGTAATTTAACAAAGCGAGCTCAAGCGAATCGCAGCTCAGCCCAGACGACATAACCGGACACGCCGGTAGCAAAACCCGATCCGTCACCGCCTGCGCCACACCTAAGCGAGGATCCCGAAGATAGGGAATGATTAGGGCTTCAGATCAACCCAAGTCTTTCCAATTAGGGATTTCACCGCTTAACACAACCGCAAGCACTGAAAGAAAGATGCGGTAAACCGGATGGCCCGGCATGGTGGCCGTAACCAATGCGTCCTGCGCCAGAACGTATTCTTTGGAATATGGCAGTACACCTTTTGGTTTATTCTCTTCAATATCGCGTTGTTCAACCGGCCGTATTTATCACGTCGACAGAGCAAATTCGGCCTTGTCTGCAATCAAATCCGCAAAACCCTCTTCGGCTGTACTGAGGTGAAATTGAAACTCAGCCCGCGGCTTGCCTGTCACCGCATCTCGCAGCAGATACACAAACTGGTGTTCACTTTCTAACCGCAAGATGGCGCTCGGTTGATTTTTTTCCACAAACGCCTCGATTAGTGCTGGGACCAGCACCTCCCCCAAGCTGACACTGCCCGACACCCGCACCTTGGCAATATAATTGATCAGATTGGGGCACCCGGGTGCCATCACAAAACACCCCCGGCACATCAACCGTTAATTCGCCATAGACCACCTCGAAGCGATGAAACTCACCGTTGAACCCCAGTAAAGTCCCTGAAATTTCGAACGAACCATCCGGCGAGGTCAGCACGACATCCTGAGCCTGTGCCGGAAAGACTAAGCCAAACAGAAAAAGTGTTATGCGCAAAACGGTAGAAAAAAGCTTTTCTACCGTTCGACCTGCCTATTGCATGGAAGAGAGGTTTAGATTTTCAACTACATTTTTCATTACAATAAAATTCCCAACCATATCGCATTCAGGCACAAATAGTGTCAGCCCGCGACTGTCTAATTCATGGCTTGATTGGATGTCAGATTTCAGATCAGTCGCACGCATCAAAAGTTCTCCAGCGATAGTGCGACCACAGTTTTTAGCGGTGATTTCCGTCTCAATACTCAGGCTAACAGCTTGTGTATCAAGGAGCTTTTGAGCTGAAAACGAAGCAATCTCAGCGTGGAAACCGTCTGAAAGCTTGGCGTCGCCAAGCAACAAGAAAAACCCACGATTCCCATCCGGCTTATCAGCGTAAAGCGCCCCGGTCTGTGACCAGAAATGACCCTCAGTTCCATATCCCGCGCCGTCTTTATAGAAGTGCAATTGCGCGCCTTTAACCCCCTGCCATTGCAACACAATGCGCTGATAGCGCGCCATATCCGGCACATCAATCATGGTCAGCGCCCCATCTCCATTGTCGTAAGTGGCAATGAAAATAGCCTTTTCAACCAAAGCTGGAACGATGATTTTCACGATGCCGCTACTGTCCGTTTTGAGGCTGACCATGAGACCGCTGTGATGCAGCACAATGGTTTCGTTTGGCAGACAGGATCCGATTAGCGTCAGCGCAACCAGCGCCCTTGGTTGCACCTCAGCTTGTAGCGAAATACTACAGTCATCCCGACCGTCCTCTGCAGGTAATTTTGAGCTCATTTGCTGAGCTTGAACGACGCTCGCACAAGTCAAACAGGCCAGCGTTCCAACGGCAAGCAAAGACGTTCCCAGTTTATCCACAACATACCTCGCGCGTAAATTCTGTTGCGCCGCTCTCTTCACCTAAAATCGCACATCTCCAAGCAAAGACAAGCGAAAGTTCGCGTTTTCCGCCTCAACAATAAAAATGTATAACCTCACACAAGAATGAGATAATAACATTTAAGTCATTTTCAATCCTACTTTAAATTATACGTATATCTGAAACGGACTTTATGAAGTTCGATATCATATATGACAATGTGAATCGCCAAACTGTTTGCAAAATAAACTGGGTTATCAGATTATGTTGAGAGTTTAGTTTTGCCTAATTTATCTTATTAAATATCATGGTTTTTTAAATACTGATTAGTACGAAAATATATTTCCAAATATTATATGAATAATTTTATTATTTATAATTCAGAACCTAGTTTAAAGTCACTTCAAAAATCTGTTGTGCCCCCTGAGACATTGAAAGAGTATTTTGAACTCATATCAACGTCTCAAAAAAGATTTTTACGAGACAAAACTATGCTTTTAAGAGGCTTTAGATTTCCTCGTACGGCCTATAGCCAAATAGCCTTTAAGCATATTACCAGTGAAACCATGCGCTTTACAAAGTTTGCGAACAGTTTTTAGATCCTCAACTTTTTGAAGCTTTTTTGCATCTTCAATTTGCTGTGAGAGGTGCTCTTGTTGGGCAAGAAGGTCTTCAAGTTTACTCATTCCAGTCTCCTTAATGGGTTTTTCACTGAATTCCGTTTAAACTTTATTTTGGTAAGTTACACTATTAAACATAAAACTGTTTTATTTTAACCACACACCTCCGTAAATACCACTTGTCCGATTGTAAATACTTTAATAGCAGGTCGAACTAAATAAGATTATTTTTATATATTTTATTTATGCTAAAATATAATTTTTAGTATCATAAACTTTAAGTGCGTTATTACGTAACACTTTTTAAATTACTGCACTTAATTTTTTATAAGTATCAGGCACTTAAAAGCACGAGATTCAAAGTTTTAAATCCGTCCATGGCAATGTTTGAATTTCTTTCCAGACCCGCAAGGGCAGGCCTCATTCCGACCGGGATTGCCCCATGTTGCCGGATCCGTTTCGTCAAATGCCGAATCCGGCGTTCCACTGGGCTGCGTCTGCGCTACACCTTTGTCTGCCGCCATTTGCATCATAGACTGCTGTGCGGCCACCTGTGCGGCCATGGCG
>JAPKAX010000063.1 GCA_028825025.1 Rhodospirillales bacterium
TCTTTTTTGGGAAGAATGATAACTTCAGTTTCAAGATTTAAGGCGTGTGATATCTTAATAAAAGTATCGCCAACAATTCCGTATAAGCGATCTTTTTAGGACATCAAGTACGGTGGGTATCCGTCATCTGAAAGCCCAATTCGAAAATCCTGATTATCGGCATGGCTAGAATATGTAATGAAACTAAATGAAACTTTGGTCAAAAGTAGCAGAAAGCGTTTTGCCAGGATTGTTAAAATGCAGCGCAAGGTCATACTACATTCTTTATCTATGATTTGTTGCCTCACCGTATACTTCTGTATTTAATTTTTTTTAGTTGGACAACTGGCAATATACTTAATCGTATGCGCGATAAATCAAAGTGTAATGTGATGAGAGCCGTTAGGCGCGGAGTGCCATTTTTATGGGCCCATCAACCCGCCCGTGGATAAATTGGTCTACGTATTCATTTCCCGAATTATCGACCTCTTCCGGGGTTCCGACCCATATGATTTTGCCTTGGTACAGCATGGCGATGCGGTCGCCAATTTTTTTGGCTGATTGCATATCGTGGGTAATGGTCAGCGCCGTTGCACCGACCTTCTGGTTCACGGCAACAATCAAGTTGTTGATGATGTCAGCCATGATCGGGTCCAGCCCAGTTGTCGGCTCGTCAAAGAAAATAATTTCAGGGTTGGTGGCAATGGCACGGGCAAGGCCAACGCGCTTTTGCATTCCACCTGATAAATCAGACGGCCACGCGTCAGCTAATTTTTTGTCTAGCCCAACAAGCGCCAGTTTTTCGAGCGCAATCTCGTACCCTTGATCGCGGGTCACCAAACCTTCAGACATCAGCCCGAATGAAATGTTCTCCCAAACCGGTAAACTATCGAACAGGGCAGCGGCTTGGAACAGCATACCAATTTTGTTATTGATCTTCTCGCGCTCAGTTTGTCTCATGTCAATAACGTTTTGCCCATCAATGGTAATGCTGCCGCTATCGGGCGTCAGCAGCCCTTGAATGCATTTGATCATTACCGATTTCCCAGTGCCGGACCCGCCAATAATGACCAGACTTTCACCTTTCTGGATGTCTAAACCCAAGCCATCTAAAACGGTTTTAGGACCAAAGGATTTACGGATGCCCTTAAGGCTAATCATGGGTGCGGAGTTGGCGTTTGTATCTGTCATAACTATTTCGAGAAGAAGATTTCGGTTAAGATGTAATCAGAACATAAAATTAAGATAGATGCAGAAACCACAGCGTTGGTGGTTGCCATGCCAACGCCTTGCGCACCACCCTTGGAATTATAGCCATGATAACAGCCCATTAGCGTGATGATGAATCCAAAGGCCGAAGCTTTAACCAAGCCTGATACAACGTCGGAAAATTCTAAGAAATCCCAAGTGTTTTGCAAATAGTTGGATGGATTAAAGCCCAATTTATGGACCGCCACCAAGTAGCCGCCAAACACGCCAATCACATCTGCCACCAAAACCAACAACGGCATCATTAGGAACCCAGCGATCAAACGCGGAGCCACTAAGTATTTCATGGGGTTGGTTGAAAGTGTGGTTAGGGCATCAATTTGTTCGGTTACCCGCATGGTACCAATTTCAGCCGCCATAGCAGCACCAATACGCCCGGCAACCATAAGCCCCGCTAACACAGGCCCCAGTTCACGGGTGATCGATAAAACAACAACGTTGGCAATCGCCCCTTCGGCTGAAAAACGGGCAAAGCCAGTATAGCTTTGAAGCGCTAATACCATGCCTGCGAATACGGCTGTTAAACCAACAACTGGAAGCGAATAATATCCGATTTCGATCATTTGTTTGCTGATGATGCGGAAATAGAACGGCGGGCGCACACAATGGCTAACTGCGTTAATGGTGAATAAAGATAAACGCCCGGCTGTTGCTAGAAAGGCCAAAAAAACGCGGCCTATGGTTTGTAGAAAATTCATCTCGTCAGCTTATCCTTAATCGATACTTTATTCATTTATATAAACCCGATGATAGCGGGAACCTAAACCTGTTAAAACTTCATAGCCAATGGTCCCGCCTTCGTTTGCCAAATCGTCAACGCTGTGGTTTGGGCCAATCAATTCGACCCAAGCACCGACTGTGCATAAATTTACAGGAACTTGTGTCACATCGAAAGTGATTAAATCCATAGATACCCGCCCGACCAGCGGAATTCTATGTTTGCCTATGTAACCGTTGGCATTGCTTGATAACGAACGTAAATAACCATCTGCATATCCGACTGCTACTGTCGCAATTTTTGAATGCCTCGTAACTTTATGCCTCGCGCCATACCCAACCGTATCACCTACGCGGGCTTCCCTAATTTGGACAATTCGGGCTTTTAAGTTGATCGTGGGTTGCATGGGGTTTTCAGAATCAGGGGTTGGGTTTGCACCATACAAAGCGACGCCTGGGCGAACCATGTCGAAATGATATGGTGTGCCACAAAAAATCCCTGATGAGTTCGCCAAGCACGCGTTGCCCATGGGTAAAATGTTGCGGGCCTCTTTGTACGCTTTTAATTGCTTGCCGGTTTGTGGACTGTGAAGTTCATCCGCAGAGGCCAGATGGCTGAGTACGTTTAAAATATTCAGCCCTTCCAATAAATCTGGATTATCGGCTATTTGGCGCAATTCATCGGGCGGTAAGCCTAAGCGCAACATGCCGGTATCAACATGAATGTCGCAGGGCAAATTGCTATCTTTTGTATATGAGCTCCAAACCGCAAATTCACGCAAGCTGCCTAAAACGGGGATCAGTTGATGGTTGCGATGGGCGTCGCTGGAGCCGGGAAAAAGTCCACCCAGAATATGGATTTCAGCATCACCTACATAATTGCGGAGCTTTATGCCTTCTTCCAAATGGGCAACAAAAAATTTTGTACATCCGGCCTTAACCAACGTTGGGCCGATTTTATCAGCCCCTAAGCCATAGCCATTGGCCTTGACCACAGCCGCGCATTCAACACCATTCACGGCGCGTTGTAGTATATTATAATTCTCGCGTACCGCCGCCAAATCAATCGTCAAGATCGCGCTGGCATGGGCTTCGGGTATGTTCGATGATGTCATACTTCCTCTTTACCCTTGATCTGGACAGAGATCAATGAACAGCGATCATTCAATTAAATCGGGCAAGCCTTATTGGTTGTTGTCGTGTTGCCAGTCGTGATCACCAAAGCGAGCGAACTCGCCGGTAAATGTCATTTTTACATCACCAATCGGGCCATGACGTTGCTTGGCGATAATCACTTCAGCAAGACCTTGAACTTTCTCTAGGTTTTCTTGCCATCGGGCTTCGCGTTCATGAAATTTAGAATCATCTTCTTCAGCCCGACGCCCGGTTTTTTTCCTTTCCATGTAGTATTCTTCACGGTAAATGAACATAACCACATCGGCATCCTGCTCGATCGATCCTGATTCGCGCAAATCTGATAATTGTGGGCGGGGAGGATCGCGGCTTTCAACAGCACGTGATAGCTGAGATAAGGCAATCACCGGAACGCTAAGCTCTTTCGCCAAGGTTTTAAGCCCTCGGGTGATTTCCGAAACTTCGTTCACACGGCCATCATTTTTAGAATTTGGATTACCAGATATTAGCTGCAAATAGTCAACAATGATGACGCCCAAATTATGCTGGCGCTTCAGGCGCCGTGCGCGAGTCCGGAGCGCACTAACGGTTAAGGCTGGGGTGTCATCAATGAAGAATGGAATTTCATGCAAAGTTTTGGCGCACGTAGCGAGCTGTGAAAACTCATCGTTGCTCAACAAACCTTTACGCATTTTATCGGAATAAATATTCGATTGTTCTGAAAGAATACGCGCTGCCAACTGTTCGGCTGACATCTCCAACGAAAAGAAACCAACAACTGCGCCTTCATTGCCGCCGGATTTGTGATAATTATAGGCTATGTTAAAGCCCATATTGGTGACTAGCGCAGTTTTTCCCATGGAGGGGCGTGCCGCTAAAATAAGTAAATCTGATTTGTGCAATCCGCCCAACATGGTGTCCAAATCCCGGAACCCAGAGCCAACACCGGCCAATCCGCCTTCGCGTTTATGGGCCGCATCGGCAATATCAATAGCGTCAACAATCGCAGTTTTAAAATCTTTAAAACCGCCGTCGGTTTCACCCGCTGTTGCCAAATCATATAAGCGTTGTTCGGCCATTTCGATTTGCATCGGGGCCAGTTCATCAATTTCGGCCCCATAAGCCCGGTTGACCATGTCTTCGCCCAAATTGATAATTTCGCGCTTTAGAAATAAATCGTAAACAATACGCCCGTATTCTTGGGCGTTAATGACGCTGGCTGCGGCGCTGGCCAATTCGGCCAAATACATAGGACCGCCAATTTCGGCTAATTTTTGATCATGCTCGAAAAACCGTTGCAAGGTAATGGGATCAGCAATCTGTCCACGCTCAATCAGCTTGTCGATGGCTTCATAAATATGGCCATGGCGCTCATAGGCGAAATGCTGGGGCAGTATAAATTCGTTAACCCGCTCATGCGCCCGATTGTTCAAAAGGATCGCCCCCAAAAGCCCTTTTTCGGCTTCTAAGTTATGCGGCATCGCCCGAAAAGCAGGTGCAGGCGTCTCGCCCATTTGACCAGCGGGGTCAATGGCGTCCATCATCGGGTCGGCCATGGGCATATCGGAATAGATTGGATCGGTTGGATCGAAATCTATGGAAGGGGGGAGTATTGTTGCCATGATTAGGAAACTAAAGTTTTAATCGGGTCATGGATAGTCAAATCTGCAATGGATGGTTGAGGATAACAGGGGCAAAAAATGAGTATCCTGCCTTGACTGTGGATATGTGGATGAATTGTGGATAAGGCTATAGGGGGCGATATTTCTGATTGGTAAATTATTCTTTTACAGTTCGTTCTGTTGGAAACACTACAATTGCTCTTGTTCCTTTATCGATTTTGCTTTTAAACAATAAAGCGCCACCATGAAGTTCCATGAATTTCTTTGATAAAGGAAGATCCAACCCTATTCTTTTGCTGGATAACTCAGGAGCATTTTGGATTTGTTCGAATGGCTCAATTACCTTCTCTACATAATGTGCAGCAATGCCGATCCCTGTAGCGGTTACCTGCATTACCAGAGCGCCCAACTTATCAACACATGCGCTTAATGATACCTTTCCACCTTCTGGTGTGAATTTTACGGCGTTAGTAACTAAATTGATTATAATTTGGAGGATCAAACGGTTATCTGCACGAAGGTTTGGAGGGCTTGGTTCTAGGTATATTTTCAATTTTTATTTTTTGGTCTCGCTCCAAACTTTAATAAGTGTCTGCACACTGTCAAAGGTGCCTTGAACATCATTTGCCGTTTCATTGATATCAAACTCGCCCGCCTCAACTTTGGTAAGGTTAAGGATGACATTTATAAACGTTTGCAGATGCTGGCCAGAAGCATGAATGTCATTTGAATAATCAATGTATATTGGGTTGTTAATCTCACCTATGATTTTATCTCGTATCATTTGAGAGTAACCAATGATGGTGTTTAAGGAGGTGCGAAGTTCATGGCTCATATTGGCTAGAAATTATGATGTAGCTGGGCTTTCAGCTTGTGTGCGTTTATGTTTTAATTTTATGATTTTCTCTGAATTGATAAATTTAGTAATATTCTGGCCCGCAACGCGATAACCAATGAAATTAGTATCTGAATCGAAAATGGGTCGAACATTGACACTGAAATATATTTTTACACCGTCCTGTCCAAACCGTGAAAATTGGAAATCAGAAGATGGTTCTCTGGAAAGTAAAAGCGCTTCATGGGCTAATAATTAGTCTTCTGTCACATCTAAAAGATTTATTTCATGCCTTGGTTTCCCTTAACAGCTTTCACTTCCTGCTACAGAAATACTAGTGTCACTGTCAAATTTAGAGGTGAACCTAAAATCTGAACTTTGCTCCCAATACCAATCAGATGCGATCTCTGCATAATCCCGAAACCGAGCTTCACTTCGCTTTATCGCTTCGGCGGCTTTTTTGCGCATTGTGATATCTGCATAAGTCGTCACCTAGCCACCATCGTCTGTCGGCTGGGAAACAACCTCATAGGCTTTGTTGCCAAGGACGTTTATTTCATACTGAACTGCTTTTCCGCTTCAGGCAATTTTAATGCGTTCTTGTAATAACACTTCAGCATTTCCATCTCAATAATCACCACGCGTTATCAAATATCGAATAATGTCTTCATTCGAAAGACAAGCGTTTAAAAAATCTTTCGGATACTGAAAGATATCCGCGTATTGTTTGTTTCAAATCACAACCCGCCGAGCATTGTTATACATCACAACTCCTTGCAACATATTTTCCATAACGGCCTGGGTTCGGCGTCCGTTTTCATTGAAGGCTTGGTCCAACGAAACATTCGGTTCGTCTTGTATTTCTGGTGCGGAGCCATGACGTTTTGTTGGGGGTACTTTTGCCATATCTACCTGTGTGCCGTAATTCGCCAGAAGGTTTATTTAATATAATTTACATATTGATTATCTAATAGGTTCAATAATTGCCTTGGCCTCACCTTTTGGTTGCCAATTGGATTTATTTTTTTATTCTTAGGATACTTATATTCAGATTAAAAATAAATTTTCCAACAAAAAAAAGCGACGTACCCGAAGACACGCCGCTTTTTATAATAACGTTTCTAGCGAAGAATTATGCGTCGTCTTTTGCTTCTTCTTCGACTTCATCAGCAACAGTTTCTTCAACCGGATCAGCGAAAGCGGCTTCTAGCTCTTCGGCTTCTGCTTTCGTATCGGCTTCTGCTTGCGTCATTATTGCCATGCCGGTTTCAGCTTGAATAGCAGCTTCTTCAGCAGAGCGGGCAACGTTGGCTGTGATCTCAATAGAGACTTCAGGGTGCAAAGAAATAAGAACCATGTGAAGGCCTAAGTTCTTGATTGGAATTGCTTGGCGAACTTGGTTTCGTGCTATAGTGAAACCAGCTTCTGTCAAAGCGTCTGAAATATCGCGTGCGTTAACGGAGCCATACAATTGTCCGGCGTCACCAGCTTGGCGAACCAAAACTACGTTAACGTCCGTCATTTTATCTGCAACTGCTTGTGCTTCGGAACACTGTTCCAAGTTGACAGCTTCAAGCTGAGCCCGTTGGACCTCGAAGTGTGCCCGGTTGGCTTCTGTAGCGCGCATCGCTTTGCCGCGTGGTAATAAAAAATTCCGTGCAAAACCAGGTTTGACGTTAACAACGTCGCCCATTTGGCCAAGCTTCTCAACGCGTTCCATTAAAATGACTTTCATATTTCTTCTCCTGATTCCTGCCCGTTGGGCAGGGTCTATAAATGTTGATCTATAAACAGATGCTTATAAATTTATGTAATTTCGTTTTTATCGTTTTGCCGGTCCCGAAGGCCGACCCATTGTTCTGCAATACCAACGCCTACAATCACAACCGCAGCCCAAAGTGAGACAACAATCACGCTATATACACCAACCAAAACCAAGCCCGGTGCAGCAACGCGATGAGCCAACGTATGAACAACAGCCAACCCTAAAAAGAAATAGGGGACAGCAATTACCATTGCGATGTTATATGCCGCATAACTTAATTCTTCAGCCCCTAAGACGTTTCCAACCAATGCCACCGCAGATGTGCCAACTAAAGGCCAAGAATACCAAAGGGGAAGATCAATGCCTGCATATGCAGGTGTTGGTCTCAAGTTCTTACCCGCACGGGTTAGAATCCCCTGAGCAACTACGGCATTTAAAGCAACCATCGTCACCCAACTTGCGCCAATGGCACCTGGGAAAAATGAGGTCAAACGCGTGACCATCATGTTTTGTCCTTCAGTACCCATTACTGATGCCATGGCTTTGAACGCTTTGGCCAAATAGACCCCAATCATTCCTTTCATGCCACCGTCTCCGGCGCTAGCTGCTGTTCCAAGAATAATAAGGCTGGCCAGCAAAGAGAGAACTGCGAGAGCTAATCCCGGCGAATACCAATTGATATAATCTTGAGCTTCGCTAACGCGGTCTTTTTCATGTTCGTATGCAGCCTTTGGGAGCTGCAAGATTGTTAAGCGTGATACAATCCACGCTGGTAATGCCTGAATAAGAGCAAAAACCCCAGCCGGAAAAATCCCGCCTATGATGCCTGTTGCGCAAATGCCCGCACCAGCAGCAATCGTAACAGCCCTAGGGCCTAACCCCAGCCCCACTAATAAAAGTGGGACCGAAGCAAAGTAGACAAATAATAAGCTAAATACCGAGCCGCCAAAAAAAGCGACAGCTGCAACGGCGCTCATAAGACCGCCACCAATGGCGATCAGTACGTCACGGGACATAGCGTTTCCTTGTTCTTATGAGCCTTATGTAAGGACGTAAGGCATCAAACCTAAGAAGCGAGCACGTTTAATGGCGCGGGCTAATTCACGTTGCTTCTTACCAGAAACAGCAGTGATACGGCTTGGTACAATCTTGCCACGTTCTGAAACATAACGCGTAAGTGTACGTGTGTCTTTGTAATCAATCTTTGGCGCATTAGGACCCGAAAACGGGCAGCTTTTGCGACGACGGAAGAATGAAAGACGGCTTGAACCTGAATCTTCTTCGCTCATGCTTTATCTCCTTCGGCTGGTACTTCTGCGGCGGGTGCAGGAGCAGCGTCTGCAGACGCTGAATCGGAACGGGCTGGTCGTTCACTTGATGTGTCACGGTCAAAACGACCCCGACCCCGTGGACGATCCTCAGAACCTTTATTCCGCATAATTGCAGAAGGCTCTGTTTCATGTTCGTCAACGCGCAATGTTAAATAACGAAGAACGTCTTCGTTGATTCGCATTTGACGTTCCATCTCTAGAACCGCATCCGAATGCGCGTCGATGTTCATAAGAACATAGTGGCCCTTACGGTTTTTCTTGATTTTGTAGGCTATTGTTCGCAAGCCCCAATTTTCAGTCTTACCGATCGTTCCACCGCTTTCGGTGATTACGTTTTGGAAAGTTTCGACGAGACTATCAACTTGAGTAGCAGAAACGTCTTGGCGCGCTATGAACACGCATTCATATAATGACAAATATCTTCTCCCTATGGCTTATCTCATCCCCGCAAAAGCAAGGCATAGCCAGGACCATCCCGGCAGGAAGCACTGAGGCGGCGGACTATATAGATTTCGTTAGCCGAAGCAAGCCCTGTATTCGCTCCAATTGTACGCATGCGGTGTTGCTGTGAAGTGTATGGTATTTAAACATAAACTGATGGCTTAAGTGGCGATGTTCGGTAAGGTGAAAGTGACTGTCGTTCCTTCATTAACCGAGCTTGCGATATCAATTTCACCCTTATGAAGATTAACTAAAGATTTGGTTATAGATAACCCCAACCCCCAACCCCCAACCTTCAACAGCTTCGTTTTCGACGCCGATACCGGGTAAAATAAAAATTAGCATAGACACACATAAAAGCGCCGTTCAAACGCCACTCATTCCCATCAGCACAGCGCCAGCAACTCCAACCCCTGCAACAATTGCTTACTCAATCAAGATAAACTCCTTATCTCAATTTAAAAGAACGCTTTTTCAAACTATCCTCAAGATCTATTGTCAAGCCAGAATTATAATCCCAGAGCAATGAAGGATATCATGACAGATTTAGGACCCAACGCAGCTCTTATTAACAATCCTGATGCGCTTGAAAACTTATTTACACCGGCACTGGTTATTGATCTGGATGTGTTTGATCATAATCTTGCGCGTATGGCTGCGTATTGTCAGCAGCATTCCATTGCCTTTAGGCCCCATGCAAAAACCCACAAATCGGTTGAAATTGCCAAACGCCAAATTGCCGCAGGTGCGATTGGGGTGTGTTGCGCAACATTAGGTGAGGCTGATGTTTTATCGAACGGCGGAATTGACAATATTTTGATCACAACGCCGATCATTGGGGCTCTTAAAGTTCAGCGTTTTTTGGAGCTCTATAAAACTAGTTCAGGAATGAAGGTTGTTGTTGATAATGAAATCAATGCGGCCGATATGGCAAATGCCGCGAAAGATGCGGGGATCAACGTTGACGTGTTGGTTGCCTTGGATTTGGGGCTTCACCGCATTGGTGCCCGATCCCCGGAACAGGGTGTTGAAATTGTTAAAATAATGTCAGCTTCAGATAATCTAACGTTCAAAGGTATCCACGCCTATAGTGGTAATTTGCAACACATTGAAGACTACTCTGACCGGGTTAAACAGGTCACCTCCGCAAACGATATTCTCCGAGATTTAATTGTTCAATTAAAAGCCATCGATATCACACCCGAACTCGTTAGTGGAGCAGGCACGGGGTCACATTTAATAGATGCGGTTGGTGGTGTGTTCAATGAAATGCAAGTTGGCAGCTTTATATTCATGGATATCGAATATACAGAAATTGATTGGCCAGAAGCAGCCTATGAACAATCGTTGTTTGTTGCCACACGAGTGGTCGGCAACAATCGTCAGGGCGTTGTTGTCACCGATGCAGGAACTAAGCGCTTTTCTATGGGCGGGCCAGCGCCGCAAGCCGTTGGTCAAGATCATTGGTCTTATGCTTTTTTGGGCGACGAACACGGCCAAATTACCTTTGGCGATCATAATGAGCAGCCCGAATATGGGGCTGTGGTTATAATGATCCCACCGCATTGCGACCCAACCGTCAATTTATACGATTATTACCATATTATTCAGGATGGGCAGTTGGTTGATATTTGGCCCATTGAAGCGCGTGGTGCTATTTGATCTCCTTGACTTGAAGATGCGACACGTTATCACCTTGTTGCTAATTTTATTATTTCTGGAGAGCTCTTTATGACCCGCGCATTTGTATTTCCCGGCCAAGGCAGTCAAACCGTCGGAATGGGCAAAGAATTAGCTGATGCTTTCCCCGCAGCCAAAGTTGTGTTTCAAGAGGTTGATGACGCTTTGGGCCAAAACTTATCTTCAATCATGTTTGAAGGTCCAGACGAGGATTTGGTTCTAACTGAAAACACCCAACCCGCATTGCTTGCCTGTTCGATTGCGGTTTTGCGCGTTCTGGAAAGTGAAGGTGGCTTTAAAATAGCGGACCATGGTCAGTTTGTTGCCGGTCATTCATTAGGTGAATATTCGGCGCTTTGTGCGGCCGGAACGTTCAGTTTATTGGACGCAGCAAAGCTGGTTAAAACCCGCGGTAAAGCCATGCAGGTCGCGGTTCCTTTAGGCGAGGGGGCAATGGCTGCCCTCTTAGGGCTTGAAGCCGCAGATGCAGAAGCCGTTGCTGAAGAAGCGGCCCAAGGGGATGTTTGTAATTTCGCCAACGACAATGCATCGGGGCAAGTTGTCGTTTCTGGCGCAACGGCGGCTGTCGAGCGGGCGCTTGTGATTGCCAAAGAACACGGTGCAAAACGCGCTTTGCTTTTACCCGTCAGCGCACCGTTCCATTGCGCCATGATGCAACCCGCCGCCGATGTGATGGCGGGAGCATTGGCAGATACGCAAATGAACGACCCTATTATTCCCTTGATCGCAAACGTCACCGCACAAGAAGTGACAACGGCGAATGAAGCGCGCGAATTGTTGTTCCAACAAGTTTGCGGCCGGGTTCGGTGGCGCGAAGGGGCTTTATATATGAAAAGCCAAGGTGTCACTGAATTGGTTGAAATCGGCCACGGTAAAGTGCTCAGCGGTATGGCAAAGCGGATCGATAAAGAATTGAGTGGCCGAGCCATTGGTTCTGCGGTAGCCATTGAAGAGTTTTTAAAAACCCTTTGAGTAAAATAAGGTTGGGAGAAACAATATGTTTGATTTAACAGGTAAATGCGCACTGGTAACCGGTGCATCTGGCGGAATTGGCCGGACCATTGCTCAGCAATTAAAAGCCCAAGGGGCTGTGGTTGGGTTGTCGGGGACGCGGGTTGACGCGTTGCAAGCTTTGGCCTCTGAATTAGGCGATGGCGCACATGTGTTGCCTGCTGATTTATCCTCTGCCGAATTTGCCACTCAATTAATTGCCGATGCCACAGCCGCCATGGGCAGTATCGACATTTTGGTTAATAACGCAGGCCTTACTCGTGATACCTTGGCAATGCGAATGAAAGATCACGATTGGCAGTTAGTTTTGGATGTTAACTTAACGTCGGCTTTCCGAATGTCTAAAGCGTGTCTGCGTGGCATGATGAAGGCGCGCTGGGGTCGAATTATAGGCATCACATCGATTGTTGGCGTTACTGGAAACGCCGGGCAAGCCAACTATGCCGCATCAAAAGCGGGAATGATTGGGATGTCAAAATCATTAGCGCAAGAAGTCGCATCGCGCGGCATTACGGTCAATTGCATTGCGCCCGGTTTTATTGCAACCCCAATGACGGACGATCTAACCGAAGACCAACAAGCGGGGATCATGAGCGCTATTCCGGCTGGAAAAATGGGCACACCAGAAGATATCGCATCAGCTGTTGTTTATTTAAGCAGCGATGAAGCGGCCTACGTAACGGGGCAAACGATGCACGTAAACGGCGGGATGGCGATGATTTAAAGGACGGGTATCCATCGGGTTACGATTGTGCATAAAAAATAATTACTAACTAACTATTTTAATCAAGTGCCGCCACCTGATCTCGTCACTCCAAATGGTGTTGCTTTAAAAGGTGTCGTTGTTACTAAGTTAACGGGGCTATTGGCACCTAATCAACATGCAAAAGCGTCACCAAACGCTCAGGCGGCACCATTGGTCAGATTGAAACAGCCAAAGGGCAAGTCAAAGCTACCCACGTTGACGGAACAGAAAGCATTCTTTCTTTAAGTGATCCAGTTTTGCTGGGGATATTTTGGGAACCGATGAGGATTGGGTTGTTGGTGTTGTTTTTGCTGATGAAAGTACTTTTTCATTGGGTGAAAACGACCGTATGATCTTAGATGAGCCAATGACGGAAAGCTTAGCCATCTATAAACCTTTGTAAATTGGACGCAAAACTAAGGATGCAATAAGTGTAATTAAATTACACCATCCAATGTATCTCACCATCTAGAAAATAAGAATTTTGTAAATACGGCATGAAACAGAAAAAATATACATGCTTTTTCTTCTGTTTAGGGATTTATGCCGTTTAGAAAACAATAAAGACCGGGGCCTCATTAAACAATAAAAAACACCTATTCGCCTACTGGTAATGCTCAGAAAAGTATGTTACCTAGCCTCATCTTTTAAAGAATTATCTAACAATTGTATTGGTTTCAGGATACCCTGAGATTATATTTTAACCGAAGTTGAATTCAAGGATTATAGACTATGAGTGATGTCGCAGATCGCGTAAAAAAAATCGTTCTCGAACACCTAGGTGTGGACGCTGATAAAGTTGTTGAAAACGCGAGCTTTATTGACGACTTGGGCGCAGATAGCCTAGATACTGTTGAATTGGTTATGGCTTTCGAAGAAGAGTTTGGTTGTGAAATTCCAGACGACGCTGCTGAGAAGATTATGACAGTTAAAGACGCCATTACGTTCATCGAATCGGTGGCTTAAATAATTTTATTTTGTGAAGTGCAGGGCTTACGTGCCCTGCAAACCTCCATATCTATGCCATTCCTGCAACCAGACAGGTAAATATACCATGAGAAGAGTAGTTGTTACTGGACTAGGAATCGTGAATTCCTTAGGTGTCGGCATCAAGCATAATTGGGACAATATTTTGGCTTCCAAATCGGGTATTGGAGCTATTAGTTCTTTTGATGTTTCGGATTTACCTGCAAAAATCGCAGGGCAAATTCCCATAGGTGAAACCGCCGATGGTAATTTTAAGTCTGAAGATTGGGTCAGTTCTAAAGATCAACGACGTATGGATGATTTTATCATTTATGGGCTTTGTGCTGCAGAGCAAGCAATAGCTGATTCCGGTTGGGTTGCACAAACAGAAGAACAACAATGGCGATCTGGTGTTTCCATCGGTTCCGGCATTGGCGGTTTAAATGAAATTGCAAAAACAGCACTTACTGTTGCAGAAGGTAAAGTTCGTAAAGTCAGCCCGTTCTTTATTCCAGCAAGCCTGATTAATTTGGTTTCTGGTCACGTTTCCATCAAAAACGGCTTTAAAGGTCCTAATCATTCGGTTGTAACCGCGTGTTCTACCGGTGCACATTCCATTGGAGATGCAGCCCGCATGATTATGTGGGACGATGCGGATGTGATGGTTGCGGGTGGCGCAGAATCTGCTGTATGCCGTTTGGGCATGGCCGGGTTTAGTGCCGCACGGGCGTTATCGTCTGGTTTTAATGACACACCCAAAAAAGCGTCGCGTCCTTGGGATGCGGACCGTGATGGGTTTGTTATGGGCGACGGTGCTGGTGTTGTTGTGCTCGAAGAGTATGAGCATGCTAAAAAGCGTGGTGCTACAATTTACGCTGAAGTTGTTGGTTATGGAATGTCTGGCGATGCTCATCATATCACAGCTCCCGCTGCCGACGGCAACGGTGGGTTCCGATGCATGCAAGCGGCTTTAAAACGGGCTGAGCTAAATCCTGAAGACATCGATTACGTCAATGCGCACGGTACATCGACACCATTAGGCGATGAAATTGAATTGGGTGCTGTCACACGGCTATTTGGCGATGCGGCTGGATCTATTTCCATGTCGTCGACCAAATCAGCGGTCGGCCACTTGTTGGGTGCTGCTGGAGCGGTTGAAGCGATTTATTCGATTTTGGCAATGCGGGATGGCGTGGCTCCACCTACACTTAATTTAGATACGCCACCCGAGGGATGTAAAATCGATTTGGTCCCGCATCAGCCGCGTGCACGTAAAATTAAAGCCACACTTTCGAACTCCTTTGGGTTTGGTGGCACCAACGCGTCTTTGGTGTTTAAAGCCGTTTAATAAAAAGCGGCTGGGCCGCTTTCTTTATTACTTTGGGTAGTCTAAATGCGTCGTTTAATCTATTTGATGCTTAGTTTTTGTGCTGTTCTTGGGCTTGGCAGTGCTGGGACTGGATTTTGGGTTTATAGCGGATTTACACGCCCCGGCCCGCTTAAACATGATACCATTTTAATTATTCGTCCCGGCACTGGTATTAAAATTATTGCGAAAGAATTAGCCTCTAGCGGCA
>JAPKAX010000064.1 GCA_028825025.1 Rhodospirillales bacterium
GCTGTCCGCCATCGGGGTGATAATTGGCGTGCCAAATATTAAGGAAATCGCGTGGTACCGTTTGTTGGTCACGGGATGAAATGCCCGGTTGTGTTGACCAACCCAGCAAGTATTGGTCCTTAACGGCTTTATTTTCAGCATACAAAATATCGCCCTGCCACCAAAACGTGAAAGTCCCTTCCGCGTATCCGCCTTCATCACCAGTCCCTGTATCAACCGGGCGCCAATCGGGTTGTGGCCATTTAACGATCTCTACAGGGTGGGTCGTTGGGTCCGTTACGATAGTGCCGTAGTCTTTAAAGTTTTCGGCGGTCGCTTTGATAATTGGGATTTCATAAAGCGGTAAAGTGTCAGGAACATTGGGGTTCATAAAATCCGTTGGGGCTGAGTTAGACATTTTTAGGTGTTCCTAACGGGAAATAAAAAAGAGAGTGCTGTTTTTTCTCATTTTATTTACTGTGAATCAAATTTATAATATAAGAGATTAAATGATAATTAAATTTATAGTTGGAGCATGATCGTTATTCGCATAACACAACTCAGGGCCTTTGATGCAATTCCCCGATTGGGCGGATTTACGAGTGCAACGGATTGATTAAGGCTAAAGCAACCAGCTATAACCATTCAGGTTCGGGCTCTTGAAGATGCTTATGGGGTAAAATTATTTACCCGCCAAGGCGGCACCACAAAATCAACCGATGCGGTGCAAGGGTTGTTCTAGCGGACCCAAGAGTTGTCTGCTGCTGAAGACCGCGTTTGTGACTATTTGGATAAATCAGAAAATCCAGATATCAGCGACATTCATATTACAACCGATGGCCCACATTTGGCTATTGGGTTGATTGTAGCGGCAGTACCCGAATATCAGTAGGTCGGTACCGCTGAGTTAGAAGTAAATAACCGTCACCCATTTCAACATCGGAAAGGCAATGGCGATAATGAATGCTAGAGCCACCTGAAATATAAGCTTCGGGTTTTTGCCCATTGGCGTCGGATGCCCGATCCCAGCAGCTTTTGCTGGTTTCGTGTGGAAGAGCGATAAATAATATAGCAGTCGTTTTTGTATCCTTTCAAATGAGTCGGTGGATATGTAGACCAAGATGCCTCTGGACAAGCCACCCAGTTCTTGCTGTCTTATTAAAATCATGTATTGAATTCGGGTGAAGAAATGTTTGCAGGCAAAACACGATCCGTTTCTATTTTGGTTATTACGGTTGTTTTAGCACTGGCTTTATGGTTTTCAGGGACAGCTGTTATCCCATCTTTACGTGCTGAATTTGGTCTTAGCGGTTTACAATCTTCATTATTTACCAGCTTCGTTCAAATTGGGTTCGTTGCTGGCGCTTTGGTCAGCGCTGTGTTGGGGTTGGCTGACCGCATCGACCCCAGACGCTTAATTGCCCTGTCCGCATTGATTGCAGGGTTTGTGAATTTAGGCTTGTTGTATGTCGACCCAACAAGCATAAACGCCTTAGTTCTCCGATTTATAACGGGTATGTGTATGGCGGGTATTTATCCGCCCAGCATGAAGCTCGTCGCGGGATGGGCAAACGTAGATTTAGGGTTGTTAGTTGGCATATTGGTTGGCTCATTGACGCTGGGATCTGCTGCGCCTCATTTATTTAACGCTTGGGGCGGGGTTGATTGGAGGTTGACCATTGAGCTGTCATCAGCTGCTGCAATTACGGCTTCGGTGATAGTTAGTTTTGCATCATTAGGCCCCAATCAAGCTGCCTCGCAAAAGTTCCAAACGAAAAATGCCATGAAAGCGTTTACCGACCGTGCCGTGCGATTAGCAAACTTTGGATACTTGGGCCACATGTGGGAACTGTATGCCATGTGGGCGTGGATAGGTGTTTTTTTGAGTGCCAGTTTTGCTCAATCCATGCCTCAGGGGGAAGCCTTCTTTTGGGCAAAATATGTGACCTTTGCAACCATTGGAATTGGGGCCATTGGTTGCATTGGGGGCGGGTATTTAGCGGATCGATGGGGGCGGACAAAATCAACAGTCTTGGCCATGGCGATAAGCGGCACTTGCGCATTGATCATTGGACCTTTATTCGGTTCCGCCCCTTGGTTAGTTGTAATCATTTGTTTGATTTGGGGCGTTTCCATTATCGCTGATTCTGCACAATTTTCAGCCAGCGTTGCCGAATTATCAGAAAAATCTTTGGTTGGTACAATGCTCACTATTCAAACGTGTGCTGGATTTTTGCTGACGCTATTTACCATTCATTTGGTACCCGCGGTTGTAAGTTATTTTGGATGGGAATATGGGTTTTCTGTATTGGCGATTGGGCCGTATTTGGGGTGTGTTGCCATGCTGCGGCTTCGCCAATTACCGGAAGCTGAAAAATTAGCGGGTGGGAAACGCTAAATATTTAAAGAGTGCGCGCATCACTGACGAGCCGAGTTGCAACAACCCACCATTCGGGATGTGTGCTTTTAATGTCGCTTGCCGCCATATCAGCTTCTACTTGTGTATTGTAGAACCCAAAACAAGTGGCTCCGCTTCCAGACATCCGGGCCAATTGACAGCCCCTTGTTAATTCAATCTGCTTTAACACATCACCTATGATCGGTTCCGTTTGAATTGCGGGTTCCATTAAATCGTTGCCGCGATTATCTGTTAGTAATTCGATGAGCTCATCAAAAGAAGAAGGAGTATTATCGAACCGATGGGCTAAAGAAAAACCGGCTTTGCGGGCTTTGAAAATGGTAGGGGTTGAAACACCGACGCCCGGATTAACTAAAACCATGGGCGCTTCGGGTAATGCGTATACGGGCTCGATTTGTTCCCCTATCCCTCCCATAAAGGCGGCTTGGCCGTAAAGGCAAATGGGAACATCTGCACCCAATCCAAGGGCTAGGCCAGACAAGTCATAGTGGCCGGGGTGGATGCCCCAATGGCGAACAAGGCCCTTTATGGCCGCCGCCGCATCGGCGGACCCGCCGCCAATGCCCGATGCAATGGGAAGATTTTTTGTTAGGGTGATTTGGGCTCCGTCCATAATACCGGTCAAATCTCGCAATTGTTCGGCGGCGCGTATAACCAGATTATCAGCGGTTGTTGGCAGCCCTTCACCAAACGGACCTTGATTGATCAGCTTTAACTGATTGGCCGCCGCAATTGTAATAATGTCATGAACGCCAGCAAAAGCGACCAAGCTATCAAGTAGGTGATAGCCATCATCACGCTTGCCCGTCACGTGCAGGTACAGATTAATTTTTGCTGGAGCCGGCATTGTTATGGCATTAATGATTTCAGTCATGGAGAAGGTTAGCCCTTTTTTTTCGGGGCGGGTAACTCTTTCTTTACAATCGAATTGGTATTTGGTTTAAGGCCATTTTTTAATTTATCCCGAACTAGCTTTTCAACGTCGGCACTTGGCTTGAGTGATAACGAATGTAGCCATTGAAACTGGGCTTCTTTTTTCCGTCCGACCTGCCAGAACGCATCGCCCAAGTGATCATTAATAATCGGGTCTTCGGGGCGGTATTGAACCGCCCGTTCAAGTTCAACCACGGCATCATCATAATTACCAAGCTGATAATAGACCCAGCCTAAACTGTCGATGATGTATCCATCGTTCGGGCGCAAACTAACCGCTTTACGGATCATATCTTGAGCTTTATTTAAATGACGACCCTGTTCTATCCATGAATACCCTAAATAGTTAAGAACGAACGGCTGGTCGGGTTGAAGCTCTAATGCCTTTAGAAAATCGGCTTCTGATTGTTTGAATTTCTTCACGCGTTCTAAAGCAATGCCGCGTGTGTAAAACAATCGCCAATGTGTCGGTTTTAAAATTCCGGCTCGGCGAATGGCTTCATCGTATTCGGGAATGGCTTCTTTATAGCGTTCAGTTGCTCGTAAATAATCACCAACGGCACGGACAGGCTCAGGGTCATAGGGCCGCGCTTTTGCAACCGCATGTGCAATGACAATGGCCTCATCGGTACGACCCATATTATGAATATTGTTGGCAATCCGCATTTGCGCCGTTTGCTTAAAAGGAGACATTTCAGATACGGTCCCATAATGAAAGTTGGCGTCTTCATAGCGCTCATCCATCTCCAGAATTTCCCCCGTGAGAACGCGCATAATTGGATAATCTGATTTTAAATAAAGGGCCAGCTGAGCCAAAAGTAATGCTGTTTCACGGGCCCGTTGTCGGCGCAGGGAATTGGCAATGCCAAAAAATATTTCTGCTGAACCGTCCATTGCTGATGTAATAAGGGGCTTTGGTGTAACCTTTGATTTCAACCGTTCGCGCGCCACATACAACAAGTTCGTGTCTGGATTTTGCTTTTGGTATAGATCATACAGCCTCGTTGCGGCATCTATGTTCCCTAGGCGTTCGTAAAGATTCCCCATCAGTTGGGTTTGTCTAAAGCTAAGTGCGCCTTCTCTTATGGCCAAGCTTTCATAGATTTTTTGTGCATCAGCAGTTCGGCCAGAAAAATCAAGGATTAATCCTTTGTGCAAATCATGCAGAGCACGGGCACCTTTTTCTTTTTCTAAAGGTTTCAGTGCCGCCAAAGCTTCAGCTATCTTTTTTTCTGCGGTTAATGCCCATGCCAATAGAATCGGAGCCGATAAACCTGACAACCCTTTGTTAGGTAAACTTGCTAAGCGTTCGGCTGCGGCTTTAAAATTTTTACGTTTAAACTCATCTGTCGCCAAAAATAAATTCGTGATGGAGCTATCGGGACGTTCTTTATATAAGCCCTTTGCCAAAGGCAGGGCTTCTTTAATGCGTCCTTCCATGACTAACAAAACAAAAGTCCTGCGCCTAAGGTCTGGAATATTTGGCGACTGATCCAGAACCGCTTTTAAAAAATCAGCGGCTATCGATAAATCACGTTCTGATTCTGCGTGACGACCGGCCAAGTAATTTCCAATTGGCGATAGCCCCAGTGCGATCGGGGCGACTTCGCTTCGCGTAGTATTAGTAGTTAGTGCAATTAATAACGCAGCACATAAGCCCACTATGGTTTTGGGTAGATGAAAAAATAGGGTCATAGGCCTCATTTTGGTTAAATTAAAACGGTCTTGTCGAATCTAGGCCGACTTAGAAAGCCTAACGACTACATGTTCGGGTAGTTTGGTCCCCCACCACCTTCAGGGACAACCCAATTGATGTTTTGGGTTGGGTCTTTAATATCGCAGGTTTTGCAATGAACGCAATTTTGAGCGTTAATTTGAAGTTTTTTATCGCCCGCACTGCCAGCGTCATCATCAATGTATTCATAAACACCCGCCGGACAATAACGTACTTCGGGGCCGTCGAACTTGCCCAGGTTTATGGCAACTGGAACAGCATCGTCTTTCAAGGTCAGGTGAATAGGTTGGTTTTCTTCATGATTGGTACTGGATATGAAAACCGATGATAATTTGTCAAAAGTAATTTCACCGTCAGGCTTTGGGTACTCAATTTTTGGGCAATCGGCGGCGGGTTTGAGTTGTGCGTGGTCTGGGTGATGACCCATGGTCCAAGGCAATAAAAACCCAAGGCCCAAATTATTCAACCACATGTCGAAGCCAGCATAAAAAGTGCCTAATTTAATACCGAACTTAGCCAGCGCCGGGCGAGCATTACGGACTTTATGCAGATCGGTATAAACCCACGATTTTTTCCAACCCTCCTCATAAGCCGTCAACTCGTCGCCACCCTCGCTGCCATCCTTAATCGATTCAAAGGCGGCCTCTGCGGCTAACATGGCCGTTTTCATGGCGTTGTGCGTCCCTTTGATGCGTGGAACATTAACAAATCCAGCTGAGCAGCCAATCAAGGCACCACCGGGGAAGGTTAGTTTGGGAACGGATTGCAATCCGCCTTCGTTGATCGCCCGTGCCCCATAAGCAACACGCCGTCCGCCTTCTAATAATGGGCGGATCTCAGGGTGGGTTTTAAATTGTTGCATTTCATCGAACGGCGATAAATGTGGATTTTCATAATCTAGGGCAACAACAAATCCAATGACGACCTGATTGTTTTCTTGATGATATATAAAGCCACCACCAACGGTTTCTTTCAAAGGCCAGCCTTGGGTGTGGATGACGCGCCCTTCGATATGTTTTTCAGGGGTGACGTCCCAAAGCTCTTTGATACCAAGGGCGTAAGTTTGCGGCTCTGATTCGTTGCTTAATTCAAATTTGGCGATGATTTCTTTCGATAAATGGCCGCGTACTCCTTCTGCAAAAAAGGTGTACTTAGCATGTAATTCCATTCCCGGTTCGTGGTTCGGGCCGGGGGTGCCGTCTTTTTGTAAACCCATGTCGCCGGTCGAGATGCCTTTTACGGCACCGTCTACATTATATAGGACTTCGGCAGCAGCAAAGCCTGGGTAAATTTCGACGCCTAGCGTTTCGGCTTGTTCAGCCAACCATCGGCATAAATTACCAAGGCTCAGGGTGTAGCAGCCGTCGTTGCTCAATAAAGGAGGCATAAGGATGTGGGGCAGAGTGGATTTTGATGTTTTGCTCAAAACCCAGTGCAAATTTTCAGTTACAGGGGTGTTAAGCGGGGCACCCTTTTCTTTCCAATCAGGGATAAGCTCGTTCAAAGCAATGGGGTCTACAACCGCACCTGATAAAATGTGAGCGCCAATTTCGGAACCTTTTTCGACGACACAAACCGTGATTTCATGATCGTTTTCGGATGCCAATTGCATAAGCCGGATTGCCGCTGATAAACCTGCTGGCCCACCACCCACAATAACGACATCAACTTCCATTGATTCGCGCACTTGTTCTTCGCTCACGTCTTATTCTCCTAAAGCCTAATAATACAAAATTTATAACACAGGATTTCAGAGCTTCCCATAATCAATTTGTCCACAATGCGTGCAATTAATAAGGTGGATCAAGCCATAGATTGTGTTAGTTTGAGCAAATGATAGAAATAAACTCTGTGCTTGAAATCTTACGCTGGCATGTGGGTATTGGTGTCGATGAAGCCATTGGCGATGCACCGGTTGATCGGTTTTCTTTGTTAGAAGCGCCCGCCCTCCCGATCCAAGCCCCAAACCCGACAGTTACCCGCCGCCCGGCTGTAGCAACACCACCGCCCTCCCAAGCCAGTGATGAATTGGTAAAAGCAGCACGCGCCCTTGCTGCTGGGGCAAGTGATGTTGACGCTTTGCGTTCTGCGTTGATGAGCTTTGAGGGATGCGGCCTTAGAAAAACAGCGACGAATTTGGTGTTTTTTGACGGTGCTCCGTCAGCAAAAATGATGATGATTGGAGGCGCTCCTGGAGCTCAAGAAGATAGGCAGGGAAAGCCTTTCGTTGGGCCCAGTGGAGCGCTTTTAGATAAAATGCTGGCATCAATTGGCGTTCAAAGGAACGATGTCTTGTTATCAAATACTGTTTTTTGGCGTCCGCCCGGAAACCGAACGCCAACGGAACAAGAAGCGGCTATTTGTTTGCCGTTCATCCAACGATTGATTGAACTTGTTCAGCCCGAAATTTTAATTACCTTAGGTGGACCTGCATCTAAGGCGTTGTTGGGTGAAAGTCAGGGTGTCGGTCGATTACGTGGACGTTGGTTTAGTTATAAATCTGCAGTCCTTGAAAACCCAATAGATGCGACGGTCATGTTCAGCCCCGAATCCTTGTTGAAAACACCTAATCAAAAACGGGCTGCTTGGCAGGATTTATTGATGATCAGAGAAAAATTGAACGTCTAAAAGGGTGCCATTTATGTGTTTGAAGCTAAATGTTGTCGCTCGAGGTTCAATATTTAGTAGTTTTAACCTTATTTTTAACAAATCTCCTATATATTGTGTTTATAATCAAATAAATGCGCCTGAAATAGCCATCGACTTTTGTTGTGGCAGCAGGCCTCTTCGACTATATAACTCGAAGCTATTGAGGTGACGAAATAATATGAAGCCAGATTTTAAAAAAAATCAACTGCTAACTTTAGCAGTAATAGGTGTATACGTGCTTGCGTCATCATTGACGTTCTTTGCGCCTTCTCAGGTTCGGGCAGAAGATGATAGCGCTGGTTTACCTAAGCCTTATGAAGCCGTTTCTTTGTTGCCACGCAGTTTTGGCCGTGAAGTCGAATTTCCTCAAGTTTTATCTGGCTCAGATGTCACCAGTTATCGCCAGATTTTTAAGATTCAAAAAAAAGGGCAATGGCATGAAGCAGATCGGCTTATTAAAAGACTGAATAACAACGTTTTATTGGGTCATGTCATGGCTCAACGTTATTTGCACCCAAGGAAATACAGATCGAAATATAAAGAATTAAAAAGCTGGATGGCGGCGTATTCTGATTTGCCAGAAGCATCGCAAATATACAAGTTAGCAGTACGTCGGAAACCTAAAAATTGGGTGGCTCCGAAGCGCCCAGCAAAGATTTTACGGACGGTCAAAATAGCTCAGCATGAACGCGCCTTAAAATTACCGGTTAAACGTTTAAGTTCGGCTAACCGTAGAAAAGTACGGTCGATCAAACGTCAAATAAAGCACGCTTTGCGCCGCGGCCATACGCTTGTTGCTAAACGTACTTTGAGTGCTTCCATTACTAAAAAACTTTTAAGCACAGCTGAATATGATCAATACAGCGCTAAATTGGGGCAAGCGTATTTTTCTGCTGGTCGCGATGAATCGGCTTTGAAATGGGCTGAAAATGCTGCTTTGCGCTCAGGTAAATATATCCCACAAGCGCACTGGACATCCGGTTTAGCCAATTGGCGGCTTGGTCATAAAAAAACCGCAGCAGATCACTTTGCCAAAGCTGCTGAATTAAGCCGCGATAATGTCTGGTTCCATGCGGCTTCTGCTTTTTGGGCTGCGAGGGCGTATTTGGTTACACGACAGCCAGAAAAAGTGAACGGTTATTTACAAATTGCATCCAAAAACGGCCACACCTTTTATGGCTTGTTGGCGCGGCGTGTGTTGGGCCAAGACTTAGGTCTTAATTGGACCATGCCTGCACTCGATGAGAATACAGTTAAAGAATTGACTGAAATGCCCCGTGGGCGGAGGGCGATGGCACTGCTGCAAATTGGTGATACTCCACGGGCAGAACGAGAACTTCGAAATCTAGCTTTAGGTGCTGATGAAGATGTTGCTAAGGGGATATTAGCCCTGGCGGCACGCGGGAATATGGCGTCATTAGCTGTCCGCCTTGATCATCAATTGCACCCCCATGGCGGCGGATTTGATGGCGCTGCTTACCCCATTCCAGGATTTACGCCGGGCGAAGGGTTCCGGGTAGACCGGGCATTGATTTATGCGTTAATCAGACAAGAATCAAAATTTAATCCTAAAGCAAAAAGTTGGGCAGGGGCGCGTGGTTTGATGCAGCTTATGCCCGGAACAGCCCGCTTCGTTGCGCGGGCACGCAGGTTTCCCTTAAAGAGCCAATCCGATTTATTTAAACCAGAAATCAACTTAACGTTAGGTCAAAAATACATTGAAATTTTGCTGAAAAGCAAAAAGATCAAGGGCAATTTGTTTTTGATGGCCGCGGCTTGGAACGGCGGGCCTGGTAATTTGAATAAATGGCGCAAAGCAACGGAATACATGAATGATCCGCTTTTTTTTATTGAAAGTATACCCGCCCGCGAGACACGTAATTTTATTGAGCACGTTTTGAGTAATCTGTGGATTTATCGGAATCGTTTAGGGCAAAAAACCCCCTCTTTGGACGCCGTTGCTGCCGGGGAATGGCCACAATACACACCTCAAGGTCAAGACAGACAGGAGATCGCCCAAGCCAATGTCAGACGCAACTAAACCTGAATTTCGCCCCGTTAATATAGCCGTCATGACGGTATCTGATTCTCGGACTTTTGCTGATGACAAATCTGGAGATACTCTGGTTGCACGGCTTGAAGCGGATGGCCACATTTTGGCTGATCGTAAAATAGTTAAAGACGAGGTCCCTTTAATTACGGCTCAATTGAAGGCGTGGGTTGACGATCCGGCAATTGAAGTGGTTATTTCTACGGGTGGCACAGGGGTGACCGGGCGCGATGTGACACCAGAAGCTTTTGCAGAGGTCTGGGAAAAGGATATTCCCGGGTTTGGAGAACTTTTTCGCTGGATCAGTTATCAGAAAATTAAAACATCGACCGTGCAATCGCGCGCCTGCGCAGGGGTGGCCAATGGCACCTACTTGTTTGCACTTCCGGGTTCGCCGGGTGCGTGCAAAGATGGATGGGACGAGATTTTGCACGATCAATTGGATATCCGCCATAAACCATGCAATTTCGTAGAATTAATGCCCCGTTTAAATGAGCATTTAAAATAAGCTTTAAGACTAAAGAATAACAGAATGACCAGTGGCCCAAATACGGTTTTATTCGATATGGGTGGCGTTTTGTTTACCTATAGCCCTGCACGGCGCTTAACTTATATTTCAGAAATGTGCGGCATTCCAGAAAGCGAGGTTAAAGTAGGTATTTTTGATACATAGTCTGATGAAAAATGTGAATTAGGTGCTTTCAGTGCTACTGAACGTCATGCTGAATTTATCCGGCTTGGTGGAACAGGAACATCTTATGGTGACTTTCAGGCTTCTTTGTTGAGTACCTTCGAGCCCAACGGAATTGTTTTTGGGATTGCCAAAGAGCTTTTAGCAACATGCAGGGTTTCAGGTTTTACAAACAACGGATTTGCGGCGCGGAACGGGTTGGTTAAGTTGCACCCTGATATCTTCAATATTTACGGATCAGCTTTATTGTTCGGCTGAATTTGGCGCGTAAAAATCAGCACCAGAAGCATTTCAAAGCGTACTAACACGATTAGGCCGCTCCTCTGATGTTATTTTATTTATTAATGACAGGGAAGAAAATGCGCGAGCAGCATTAGGGCTAGGGTTCCAAATTCATCGTTATTTTGATGCGGAAATATTGGTATCTGATTTACGCTCTTTTGGTCTTTTATAGGCGTCGTTGACGCTGGCGCTGAAGAAAACTTTGGTATGAAGCTCCATCGTCAACATCACTAAGTTCCGTCACATATCCGGTGTTTGCTCCGTTTGGTATGTTTTTTATAGTATCGGCTAGCGCATGGGGGCTGGACCAGCGAACATCGGTAAATAGGGGTAGGATTCGGGGCCGTCGCCTTTGCCCAACAAGCCAATATCCACCATCTTGAGCTGGCCCAAAAACGGTATCTTTATTGCCCAAAACTTGAAATGCATCTGCAATATGGTGCGGGCGTATTTCAGGAATATCGGCGCCAATTATGATCACCGGGCCTGTTGGTAATTTTTGCATTACTCGGTCCATGCGCTGCCCCAAATCTCCAACTCCCTGGCGTACCCGCTGGGCTTTTGTAGGCCAGATGTGATTTTTGTGGATCGACATATCAGGGCTAACACTTAACCATGTTTTCCATTTTGCGTTATTCGCTAATGGTTTTACGACGGCGCTGAGTGTCTTTCTATAAAAAACCCAAGCGCTGAGGGGTCCAACATCTTGGGCTAGGCGTGTTTTTACGCGGCCCATAAAGGGGGCTTTGGCTAAAATGACAAGGTGCTGTGTTGGGTTCATATATAGTTTTTCACCCGTAAAGATCGGCAATAATACGTGGTGGAACACCAATGTAAAACAGGCCTAAGCAGAACAAATTACGTAAGGGGCGTAAAATATATCCATCTTTTTTAAAACGATCCGCCGATGTGATGGCCAAAGCGGGTAAGTTTTCTAGTCTATGTTTAGGTATGCGTTGGATGATATCAACGTCTTCCATTAAGGGAATGGGGTTGTACCCCCCAATTTGGTCATACATAGCGCGGCTGATTAAAAGGCCTTGATCACCATAGGGAAGGGATAAGTTTTGGCAGCGCCATTGAACCATGCGCTCTAATTTTCGGGCTAATTCGGAGGTGTCATCTAACGCAAAAGTGAAGTATCCAGCGCGAAATTGATTGTCTGGATTTTTCATGAACCGATTGGCAGCCACCGTCCAGCCGGGACCTAATTTAGTATCGGCATGTAAAAAAAGTACCCAACCGCCAACGGCAGCACTGGCGCCCGTCGCTAATTGAGCTCCCCGGCCCTTAGGTGACATGTAAAACTTGCCTCCGGCTTTGGCCGTGATGGCGAACGTAGTGTCATCTGACCCGCCGTCACTAATGATGATTTCCTTTGCGCCTTCGAATGCGTTTATGCGCTCCAAGGTGGGGCTAAGTCGATGCCCATCGTTTAAGGTCGGAATGACAATGCTAAGCATAGAAAGAGACGCCATTGTTAATAATCATAGGCATCACATAGCATAGCTTGCACTATCTGCAAATTATGGAAATAAAAAAATCCTCACTATTTAGAATGTTCGTTCAAGATAGCAGGGAAATTGATGGTGTTAGATAGGCTTGAATTAGTCGTCGTAAATTAAATGGCTTTGTGGCTGCGCAATTTGTTGATTGAGCGCTCTGCTGAATTAATCAGATGCAACGCACCAATTGAAATCATGTCACTTAAGCTAAAATCTCCGCCCAACTTTGTTTGGCGTGCGGCATTTGGGTTTATTACAATGTAAGGGTTCATAGTGGGCTCCTTGGATTTATGACTTGGATGAGTATTCATTTGCCTTATGGAGAGGTAAATACGCTGATTTTTTTTATTTACAAACGATATTCTCTAAGTTTATGATTAAGAATTTCTTATCTATATGATTAGGATGTAATGCACAGACTTCCTCCATTAAATGCGATTAGGGCTTTTGAAACAGCGGGTCGACACCTAAGCTTTTCGAAGGCTGCTGGCGAATTAAACGTATCTGCAGCTGCGGTTTCGCAACAAATTAGAAATCTAGAAGAGTTTATTGGTGTACCGCTTTTTCGGAGGTTAACGCGTGCTGTAATATTGACCGATGCAGGGCAGGAAGCTATGCCCTTGTTAAGCGATGGGTTCGATCGATTGGCTGCTGGGATAGAAAAAATTAGGGCCCATGAAAGCGGCGGTACTTTAACTGTTTCGGCAGCCCCAAGTTTTGCGGCAAAGTGGCTGGTCCAGCGTTTGCCCCGGTTTCAAGCGCAATTCCCTGATATTCAAGTGCGGCTTGACCCAAGCTTGAACTTGGTCGATTTTGCGCGCGAGAACGTCGATATAGCCATTCGGTTTGGTGACAGTAACCATCAGGGGCTTTGTTCTGATTTATTGATAGAAGAGCACACGATAGCGGTATGCAGCCCCGATTTATTACGCGGCCCACATCCTTTGAAAACGCCCGATGACTTGCGCCATCACAATCTACTGCATTGCGATTGGGGTTATCGGGATCGTGTGCAGCCGGATTGGACAATGTGGTTACGGCTGGCTGGAGTGGATGATATTAACGCGACCCGAGGCCCTATTTTTACAGCGGACGCTTTGGCGGTTGAAGCCGCCATTGATGGGCAAGGTGTTGCTTTAACTAACAGAACAATTGTTGCTGGTGATATCGCGCGCGGGCGGCTGGTCTCTCCTTTCCTACTGTCATTATCTTCAGATTTTGGGTTTTATCTGGTGTGTCCAGAATCTACCGCTGAGCTTGCAAAAAATACAGCTTTTCGGGAGTGGATATTAAGTGAAATGGGAGTAGCGTCATAAGTGTTTTTTCTTTGTTCTTATTTAGCCTTTATAATAAATAAGTGGTTGATCTTTTACCCACGATTGGAAAAAAGGCCGCGGAGTTGTTTCAAACAAAACCGGCTGGTTTGAGCCCTTAAGCATAAAAGCGTTGATGACGGCTGAGAATTGGGTGAACCAAACGAGAAATCACCTTTGCGCACTACCGTAACGGCTGAACACCCAAAGACCGTTATTGCCAAAAAATACGTCACCGGACATCTCTTTCGACCGACCTTTGAACCCCTACAAAGGGTGTGAGCATGGTTACGTTTATTGTTTAGCTCGCCCATTGCATGCGTATTTAGGGCTATAGCCGGGAGTTGATTTTGAAAGCCAGCTTATTTCTAGGCCAAATGCAGCCGAAGTGTTGGCGCGTGAATTGCGCTAACCCCGCATATAAATGCCAGGCTATTCAAAAGGGGGCGAATACCGGCCCTTATCAGCCGGTTGAAAAAGCAGGAGATTACCCGAAGTGTGTTAGAGGTGTTCTCAAGCTTTAATCACCCCGTTAGCATTACTACCAAATCAAATTTGGTGTTGCGTGATTTAGATTTTTTAATTGAAGGCATGTTCGATGAGTGGTTGGAAACACATGCGCTATATAAACGTGATCACGTGTTGTCGTTAATGCGCCAATCCCATGAAGGCGTGTTTATAAATCCGAATGGAAAGCCTGCTTAGCCGGCTCTGGCCCCTATGCGAATATAATCGGGCAACGCTATCAGTTGGCAATACGTAAATTTGGCCTTGAAGACAAACGATCATCGGAAGGTGTTTTCAGCACACAGTTATTCAGCCCCTACAAAGGGTGATGAATCAAGCTTGCTTTGAGGGGTGGGCGCGGGCTTTCCCCAGCCCGCGCAACGAGCTTAACGCCCGCGTCATTATAATTGAATACGGCTGTAAATGACTTCTATATTCATTGGTCGCCAAGCTTTTTATTGGCCCCAATGTTTATGAGTTTCCATGGTGATGCTAGTTTTTAGCGCATCCAGCAATTTGCCAGCGCGAACTCAGGCGTAAATGGCCTCATACATTTCTTTTAAATACGCATGGTTTTGTCCAGCATCGACTTTTGTTCCCACTTTGCCTTGTCCGGGTGCCAAGACATCAAAGTAGATCCCGTTAACAACTTGAAGTGCATCTATCCAAACGGGAAAATAGGAATCAACTTATCCTTTAAACGGAACGCACTGATAGCTGACTATATCGACAGCAAAGACCGTGCGTTCGTCAGGGAAGTGCATAGCGATAGAATTGTTTGAGTGGCTTGGGCCGAAATAAATCAGTTTAACTTACTTGCCCCCCAACCCGACCGTCACTTTATCGGTAAAAGTAATCGAAGGAACGGCCGTTTGTCGTTGCTTGTCGATTACGGTCTTTTTTTATTTTTGTGGGCAATGATAACAGCTGTATCTGTAAATACCTCGACGCCGGATGTAGGGTCCGCGCGGTCATAGCTATAAATCACATAGCGAATTTCTTTATCTAAACGTTTTTTATTTT
>JAPKAX010000308.1 GCA_028825025.1 Rhodospirillales bacterium
CCAGTGGTTTCGGTGTCTAAAACAATTTCACGCATTTAAAAATCGTTCCTTAATGGCTGTCAAAATTGCTAAGACCTGCTGAGTGGCGTGCGGCAAAGTGTCGGTTTCTATGCAATAATCAGACATCGCCAGTTTTTCGTCAATTGGCATTTGCTTTGATAGGATGAAATCCAATTGTTCAGAACTCATATTGCCGCGCTTCATTACGCGGCGGCGCTGTTCAATCGAGGCAGTATACACACAAGCCACAGCATCGACACGGCGATGACCACTAGTTTCAAACAGCAAGGGAATGTCATAAACTAGAATGTCTTGCTCAGCGTGTTGCGTAAAGCGCTCCCGATCAAGGGCGACCAAAGGATGCACAATTTGTTCTATTTTTTTCAGCGCCGTTGAATCTTTTAAAATTAAATCTTTGATAGCCTCTCTACTGACGCAGCCCGCCTCGACAACCTCTGGAAACAGTTCTAATATCGGTGCAACAGCAGCGCCGTTTACGTCATATGCCCGATGAACTGACGAATCCGCATCCCAATAACCGCACCCCTGTGAGACAAATATCTGGGCTGTCCTAGTTTTGCCCATTCCAATCGAGCCCGTTAAGCCAAGTTTAAAGCTCATTTCATTAAGATCGCACGAGTTTTCTCATCAATGACTGGATCGGCACCAAACCAATGTTTAAACCCAGGTGCCGCCTGATAAATAAGCATGCCCAAGCCATCAACAGTACGGCAGCCGATGTCCTGTGCAGTTTCAAGCAGCGTCGTCTTCAACGGCGCATATACCAAATCAGTGACCACAGTTTCAAGCCGTAAGCCGTCAAGTGGAACGCGCAACTCTGGTTTTCCCTGCATGCCAAGGCTGGTTGCGTTAACCACTAGGGCTGCATCTTCTACAGCGTTTGCCGCATCGACCCAATCAATAATTTTCACTTTTGGGCCGAAGATATCTTTCAAGTTTTCCGCCCGATCCCGGGTTCGGTTGGTCAGGAAAATTTCAGGTGTGTTATATTCCAGCAACGCCGCAATTACAGCCCGCGCAGCTCCACCTGCCCCCAATACAAGCGCAGGCCCGGCTGACGCATTCCAATCAGGCGCGCCACTGGTTAAATTTTCGATAAATCCATAACCATCAGTATTGTCCGCCTGTATTTTGCCGTCTCGCTTAAAAATCAACGTATTAGCCGCACCAATCAAGGTTGCGCGATCGGTTACAATATCAACAAGTCGCATCACTGTCTCTTTATGGGGCACCGTCACATTCAAACCCACAAATCCCATTTTTGGCAACATTTTTAGGGTCTGTTTTAGATCGCTTGGCTCTATATGAAGAGGGATATAATGGCCCGGAACACCTGTTTGACACAACCAGTGACCATGCAATTTTGGCGATTTTGTGTGCGCAATTGGTGCACCGATTACGCCCGCCAACGGTATTTTTTGTAGCGTCATTTTTGTATCACCCCTCGTTCGGCTAGAAAGGCTAAAACCTCGAGCAAAGGCAAGCCCAGTACGGTGAAATAATCACCGTCAATTTTAGAAAAAAAACGTACCCCTTCGGCTTCAAGCGCATATCCACCGACGCAATGACGCACCGTTGACCAATTGTTAGTTATATACTTATCTAGGTAAGCATTTGAAAAAAAACGCATTTTCAATTTAGCCGTTCCAACAAACCGCCAAATAGGCTGACCTGACTGATAAATCACAGCTGCAGAATGCAACTGATGGGTCTGGCCGCGCAGAACGGTTAGCTGTGACTTCAACTCGTCCGGCGAGGTCGGTTTAGCCAACAGCAAGCCAGCAAATTCTAAAACTTGGTCACAGCCCAAGACAAAAGCACCAGGTGTTTTGCAACTAACCCGTTGCGCCTTAAGATCGGCCAAAGCATCAGCAATATCACGGGGGTCTATTTTTTCGGATACTAAACTATCTTTGACCATGGCCTCATCTACGCGAACCACTTTTATACAAAGTTTAACACCAGCTTGGGTTAACAAATCTGCGCGGATACGCGATTCTGATGCGAGAACCAATTCTTCAGACATGTGTGTAAATCCGTGGATAAAGATGCCCTGTAGGCTGTGAGTAAGGTAGGTGAAACCATGGCTGAAGCCAAAGGTAAAGGTTTTCGCATTTTCTCACTGACACGCAGCTCAACTTACACACATTGGATAAGAACAAGTATCGCAGGTGAGATAAGTTAATTATCCAACTTAACGTGCTGCTTATCCACAGGTTTGACCAGAAGATAATTACCGTAACTATCTATTTTGTATTGTTTTATTTTTCTACGAGGATAAGTATATACCCATGTTTTATACTAGGCAAAGTTTATGTATAACTAAATAATCAACAGTTTTAGAACCTACTACTACATCATCATCTTTTTACTCCTATATTAATTATAATTAGGAAGAGCCTACCAAAACCTAGAAGGCAGGATATGAACGAATTTTTGCTACTTATATACCCATGGGCAAAGACCGTGCATATCATATCGATAATTTCGTGGATGGCCGGTTTGCTCTATTTGCCAAGAATAATGGTGTATCATGTTGAAAAGGCGGTAGTTGGGGATGAAATAGACGCTATTTTTCAAGTGATGGAACAAAGACTTTTCAAATTAATCATGACACCAGCGATGATATCGGCGTGGATATTTGGGTTACTTCTGGCAATAACGCCTCGGGTTATAAATTGGTCGTTGAGTTGGCCTTGGCTGAAACTGTTGGCTGTGGTGCTGCTAACTGCCTTCCATTACTGGATTAACGCTCGTAGAAAAGATTTTCTCCGAGGCGAAAACCAATTAACCAGCCGCCACTTTCGAATGCTTAATGAAGTACCGACGGTGTTAATGATTATTGCCGTGTCTGCTGTTGTGTTCAAATATTGATTTAAGTTGACACTCCAAACGATAAAATTTATGAGTATGTGGCGTCCCGTTCGGGAATGCGGCTCCCATCTTTGAATTGCTGGTTTTTGTAAGGCCAATAAGGATATTTAAATGAGTGATGAACGTCTCCATCTTGCTGATCTAAAAGCCACGAGTCCGAAAGATCTCTTGTCTATGGCTGAAGAACTTGAAATCGAAAACGCATCAACGATGCGTAAAGGTGAGATCATGTTTCAGGTTTTACGGGAACGTGCAGATGAGGGCTGGGAAATTTCTGGAGATGGCGTTCTTG
>JAPKAX010000065.1 GCA_028825025.1 Rhodospirillales bacterium
AGGGCGCTTAATCAAACAAGAGAAACGATATCGTCCTGGTCCATACCCTGGCTTTAAGGACCGTGAAGCAAGTCTTTATCTTCACGTGTGTCACCTTTTGGTAGCGCCATTTCTTGAGGGTTAGCAGTTCCATGTTCAATGCGCCAAATTTCGATCATTTTATTTAAGCGTTCTTCAATGAAATTAAGCGAATTAACAACCTTCGTAATCCGTTGCCCAGTGACATCTTAAAACTACGCGCCGTCAGCAATTCGATGCTGATTTATTCAATTTTATAGACATCCGGCATCACGCCATCTCAATCACCATCCAAAATTTTACCCCACAATTACGATACAATGATATCCAGCTTTTCTGTGTTTTCTAAAATTGTATTGGCCGTGTCCTCATGTGCTTTGCACAATTTTACTTAGCTCTTCCGTCGCAATCGTTATTGAGGGGCTATCTTGCCCAACAGGCTTAAGCGCGGCAACTTCCTGTTTGGCCATATTAATATGACCGTTCATGGTCTCGATTTCAGCCATGATGCTTTCAAAGGAGCTCCGCTGTCATCTTCAACAATAACATCAAGCCGATCACAAAGTTTTTTAAACTCGTCATCAAACTTATTGCCGAGCATTTTTTCAAGCACCGTAATCCGGCCCAAAACAGCCGACATATCTAACGATTGATCGCCCCGATCAGCCTTACGTCTTTCCGCCGTGAACGGTCAATGCTCTGAAGTAGTCATTTTCGCCCCAAAAACTATGGGTACCTAAAATTTCAATAAATACACAACCGCATGATTTTTCAATCGAAGATTTCACATAATCCTCACAATCGCTAAAATGTGATTGCTCACAATACCAATATAACTCTTTAATCGGAAATATTTAAGCCGTACTTCATAAGTTTTGTATCTACTGAATTCGAATGGTACTCTGCCACAAGATCATCACTAGTGGGCAAAAAACAAACATGCATAAAAGAAAACGAATTTTGGTTACGGGCGGCGCTGGCTTTTTGGGCTCGCACCTTTGTGACCGCTTGGTCAATGAAGGCAACGATGTCATTTGTGTTGATAATTTTTACACTGGCTCAAAAGACAACATCATTGGGCTGTTAAATAACCCACATTTCGAATCGATGCGCCACGATGTAACTTTTCCACTGTATGTGGAAGTTGATGAAATTTATAACCTCGCCTGCCCCGCCTCGCCTGTGCATTATCAATATGACCCTGTGCAAACAACAAAAACCAGCGTCCACGGCGCGATTAACATGCTCGGTTTAGCAAAGCGTACAGGTGCCAAAATATTTCAAGCATCAACCAGCGAAGTCTATGGCGATCCGGTTGTTCATCCGCAGCACGAATCTTACAACGGCAACGTCAATCCCATTGGCCCCCGGTCCTGCTATGATGAAGGTAAACGCTGTGCTGAAACCTTGTTTTTTGATTACAAACGCCAACACAATCTAAACATTCGTGTGGCTCGAATTTTCAATACCTATGGCCCTCGCATGCATCCCAACGATGGGCGCGTGGTTTCTAATTTCATTATGCAAGCGTTACGAGGCGAAGCCATTACAATTTATGGCGACGGCCAACAAACCCGCTCCTTCTGTTATGTCGATGATCTGATCGAAGGATTTATTCGCATGATGGATGCCAACGATGACGTAAGCGGCCCCATAAATTTAGGCAATCCCAAGGAGTTTACGATCAAACAACTGGCTGAAGCGATCATAAACTTAACTGGTGCAAAGTCCGAACTGATCAAGCAACCACTGCCTGAAGACGACCCCTTACAGCGCCAACCAGATATTACGATGGCAGAACAACAGCTGAATTGGAAGCCTTCCATCGATCTAGAGGCAGGCCTAACCAAAACCATCGATTATTTTAGGGCGTTTGTGGACCGCTAGGATCTCGAGCCCAAAGTTGCCGCCTGATGCACCGTTTGAGCCCATCCGCGATATCCGCGTTCTTTTATGCCACTGCGGGTTTCTAACCAGCGATCAACGGGGATGGCGAAACCGGTTTTAGGTCGGTTTAGGATGCGATCAGGTAACGACACTTTTGGCGTTTGGGCCATTTTCTGTTTCGTTTGGCCGCCGGGGCGCAAAACGCTTGGGGATAGCTGTTCAAATAACATACGGTCCACCAAGGGCACGCGAATTTCCAGCGAATGGGCCATACCAGCCCAATCGGAATCCCGTAAAAGCTGATTGCGCATGTATTGAGTAAGTTCCAATGCCGCGACTTTACGCTTCGGTTCATCCACACCATCGCTCAAATGATTTAAGCGCAATATGGGGTCCAACTCCCGCAATCCGGCCCGCGCCATATCGCCATCCATCACCTGGCCCAATTCCCACGGCATATAAAGCCCCCGGCGCAACAAGTACGCACCACCATAGCTGCCACCAAGTTCCAAAATTCCAGCCGCTTTGGGTGATACGAAATTGGATATCCAAGGAGCCGTAACTACACGAAACGCTTTGCCTAACAAGGATGCTCCGGGAACACCCCTCACTTTGTTAACCATATCTGGCACTTGGCTAAAAGTATCATAGCCACCAAACAACTCGTCTCCGCCCAAACCACTTAAGGCTACTTTCAAACCTTTTTTAGCCGCTGCTTGGGCAACAAAGTAGGTGTTTACGCCGTCAATGGAGGGCTGATCCATCGAATCAAGCAAATCATCATAAGTGTTGTCGAAATCAGCTAACCCAATGCGACTGGTTTGATGCTTCATTTTATATAAATCAGCAACGGCTTCGGCCAACGGCACTTCATCATTGGCTTGGCCTTTAAATTCACCAAAACCCAAGGTAATAGATTGCAAGCCGCCCCCTTGGCATTCCGCCGATAATCCGGCAATCGAGGTGGAATCTAGGCCTGCTGACAAAAACACGCCAACGGGCACGTCCGCAATGAAATGGGCTTTTATGCTCTCTAACAAAACGTCACGTAAATCGATTTTGGGGCCATCCGTGGCCGGTTCTGCCAATTTCTGTACCGGATCAAAATAACGCACGATCCGCCGGTCTCCGTCACTACCGACCCGCATCCAATGCCCCGCGGGCAACGCTTTGATCGCCCGATACAACGTATAAGGCTCAGGCACGCTGCCCATTAAAAAATAACCCGCATGACCCGCCGGCTCTGGTTCTTGGTCAATCGCACCGCCCGCCAATAACGCTTTAACTTGTGACGCAATACGCAACGTTCGACCATCATCAGCATAATATAGCGGCTTAATACCAAACGGGTCGCGGGCCATGAACAAATCGCGTTCTTGCGAATCCCATATAACAAGCGCGAACATACCGCGCAACAATTGAACCATGTCCGGCCCATGGCGCTCGTAAAGTCTGAGCAAAACTTCTGTATCTGATTGGGTGACGAATTCGAACCCTTCGGCTTCTAAATCACCGCGTAGTGCCCTGAAATTATAAATCTCGCCATTGTATGTGATGTGATAGCGCTCGTTTTGGGTTGGCAATGCCATGGGTTGATGGCCCGTCGTAGTCAAATCAATGATCGCCAAGCGCCGATGCGCCAGCCCGACCCGACCGTCGTCTGAATACCAAAAGCCTTCACCATCAGGCCCGCGCCGTAGCATCCGATCATTAATCAATTTAAGCTCTAATTGATCGATCTTCGGGGCATGTGAATGGTAGCTAAATAGGGCTGCAAATCCGCACATAATTGCTTCATAGCGCAGCCAACCCAGATGACAAAGGTTTTTAATAAATTCAGACCTTTGCAATCCAAGCTAAAATGTGGGTAAAAGGACATATGAAGCAAGTAATCCAAAGCCGCCGCACCGGAAAATTGGCGCTAAGAAACGTTCCGGAACCAAAAGTTAAAGCCGGTCACGTACTGGTTAAAACAACTGCATCCTTAATTTCCGCGGGCACTGAGCGCATGGTTGTTGAGTTTGCCAAAAAAAGTTTGGCGGGTAAGGCCAAAGCGCGGCCTGATTTGGTCAAAAAAGTACTGGAAAAAGCCAAACGCGATGGCTTAAAATCAACTTTCCAAACGGTCATGAACCGCTTGGACGAGCCCCTACCTCTGGGCTATTCAGCCGCCGGTGAAGTGATTGCCGTAGGACGGGGCTTAGAAGGCGCATTTGCTGTAGCCGAGCGCGTTGCTATGGCCGGTGCTGGGTTAGCAAATCACGCTGAATTAAATGTCGTCCCCCGTAATTTGGTTGCCAAAATTCCAGAAGGCGTTAGCGATGAAGAAGCCGCCTTTGGAACCCTGGGGGCCATCGCCCTTCATGCCGTCCGCAATGCGGAACCCCGATTGGGTGATGTGGTTGCCGTGTTGGGTATGGGCCTTGTTGGGCAATTGGCTGCACAATTTTTAAAACTTTCCGGGGCCCGCGTTATTGCCCTTGATTACGATCCGTCCCGCTTGAAATTAGCCAAAGGTTTAGGCGCTGAAACGACCGTTGATTTAGGCAAAAGTGACGCCGGACAGATTGTGTCAAACATAACCGGCGGGCGAGGCTGCGATGCGATCTTGATTGCCGCCGCCACAACATCGAACGAACCGTTTATTACTGCTGCCCAAATGGCTCGGGATCGTGCTCGCGTTGTTATGGTTGGTTTGACCGGAACAGAATTCCCCTACGGCGAGTTCATGAAAAAAGAATTGAACATCATCATTTCACGCTCTTATGGCCCGGGCCGCTATGACCCGGACTTCGAAGGGCGCAACGTCAAATACCCTGAAGGCTGGGTCCGTTGGACAGAGACAGAAAATTTGGCGGAAAGCGTTCGCTTAATGTCATCAACCTTAAACCCGCGCTTAAACGTTGAACCTTTAATTTCACATCGCATGGATTTTGGCGATACGGAACACGCCTATAAAATGATCACGTCCGGGTCCGAGCCGCACTTGGGCGTGATCTTGAATTATGCAAGCGTAAAATCTGATGCCAATTCCAAGCCAAATTTTGCATCCGTTAAGTCAACCGATAATAAGTGTGTGATCGGCGTTATTGGAGCCGGGAGTTTTGCCAAATCGGTTTTATTGCCGGAACTCAAACGCCTGCCCAATGTCGTCCTTCACACACTAGCAACTCAGCGCGGCGCAACCGCAGACCACAGCAAAAATACTTTTGGGTTTTTGAACGCAACGGCAGATTCGGATGCCCTGCTCGAAGATCCAAATATCAACGCGATCCTTATTGCGACCCGCCACGATTCTCATGCCGCCTTAACCGCGCAAGCTTTGAAAGTGGGTAAATCTGTTTTGGTTGAAAAACCACTGGCATTGGATTTGGAAAGCTTGAACCAGGTGATTGATGCGCGGAATGAGTCGGACGAAGCTTTTTTCCAAGTCGGGTTCAATCGCCGCTTCGCCCCGATGGCGATAAAGCTCAAACAAAATTTTGCCGATCTTGTTGGCCCAAAAATCATGAACTTCCGCATTAACGCAGGGGCGATCCCCGGTGACCATTGGGTCCAATCATCCGATGAAGGCGGCGGGCGCGTGTTGGGTGAAATGTGTCACTTCATAGACTTTGCACGCTTTTTGGGTGGTTCATCAATTACATCCGTTCATGCTCAAGCGGCAGGTGGTGAGGGCAGCTTATGCGACGACGTTTGCGTCTCATTACAATTTGCCGACGGATCATTGGCGACCCTTCTTTATACAGCCCAAGGCGACATGAGTGCGGACAAAGAGCGTTATGAAATTTTTTCTGGCGGACGCAGTGGCTTGATCAAAGACTTCAAACGGTTGGAAATTTCAGGAGCTGGGCAAAGTATTTCAGAAACATCTGCCATGGACAAAGGTTTCCGTGCATCCCTTACTGGCTTTGCAAATGCCGTCGCCAACAACGCCGAATTAGGCATTGATGAGTTTGAACTGATAGAATCAAGTACTGCGACCATTGCGGCTTTAGAAAGCCTGCGCCAAGGTAAATCGATTAATATTTAAATGAGGCCCCTTTTTGAGTATGGAATGGTATGAGCAATAAAAATTTAATCGCGCTGGCCGACACTATTTCTGACGCAACCGTTTTATGTGTCGGTGATGTTATGCTTGATCGGTTTATTTCAGGCGACGTTGAGCGCATTTCCCCGGAAGCACCGATCCCTATTTTACGAATTGAGAATGAAAAAGTGATGCTGGGAGGAGCCGGAAACGTTGCGCGCAATATTTCAAGCTTAGGTGGGCAGGTGCGGTTTATTTCAGTCATCGGTGAAGATCAAGCCGGTGATGAAATTGAAAAGCTTTTAATCAATAAATTGTCATTAGATATGCACTTGGTTGTCGACCCTTCACGGACGTCCAGCCAAAAAAGCCGCTTCGTTGCGGGCAACCAACAAATGCTGCGGGCCGATATGGAAACAACCCACCCGGTATCCGATGAAATCGCAAATATCATTTTAGAGATTGCCGAAGAAGAACTGCCCGAATGCGGCGCACTGATGCTTTCTGATTATGGGAAGGGAGTGTTAACGGATGATGTTTTATCGCGCCTTATCATGCTTGCCAACAATCAAAACAAACCAGTTATTGTTGACCCCAAGGGAAATGATTATCGCTGTTATAAAGGAGCGACTTTAGTCACGCCAAACCGCAAAGAATTGGAACACGCATCTGGAATGGAAACACGCACCGATACTGAAATCATCGAAGCCTGCAATCATTTAATTAAGTCGACGGGCGTTGAAGGTGTGTTGGCAACGCGCAGTGGTGATGGCATGTCCTTAATAATGAACGATCAAGACGCTTGGCATTTACCCGCTGAAGCGCGCGCTGTATTTGATGTATCCGGCGCTGGCGATACCGTGGCTGCTGCTATGTCTGTTAGCTTAGCCGCAGGGGGTGATTTACAAACCGCCGCGACTTTGGCTAATGCAGCCGCAGGGATCGTTGTTGGGAAAGTCGGCACAGCAACAGTTCAAATGATCGAAATTTTATCGACGATAAATAAAACTCATGTTAATACAGAAAACCACCCCGTTCTGGATGATGAGAACGCCCTTCGTCAAATGAACGACTGGCAAAAACAGGGATTAAGTGTTGGTTTCACAAACGGCTGCTTCGATATTTTGCACAACGGTCACCGATCCTTATTACAACAAGCGAATGATGCTTGCGACAAATTAATCGTTGCAATTAATACCGACGCATCAGTGCGCAAATTAAAAGGCAACGACCGTCCAGTAAATGAAGAAATGAACCGCGCCGTTTTATTGTCATCTTTAAAAATGGTCGATGCGGTTATTTTGTTTGGCGATGAAACCCCATTGCGATTGATCGAACTTCTTCGTCCTAACGTTCTTATTAAAGGTGCGGATTATGAAGAAAATGAAATTGTTGGTGCTGAATTTGTCAAAGCCCATGGGGGCTGCGTTGTTAGAGCTAAGTTAACAGTTGGCCTTTCAACAACAGCAACCATTGCCCGCATGAAAAATGACGACTTATGACATCTGACGACAAACCCGCCACACATTTATTCGACCAAAAACGCGCAACCTATTACGAAGACCGCGTCCGACAAGTTGTCCCCGGATACGATGCACTGCATGATTTAAGTTTATTGATGTTCAATCGTGAAATTGGCAATGCGGGACATTTTTTAATTGCAGGATGCGGGTCTGGAAGCGAACTGTCTTCATTATCACGTCAATCGCCCGATCGCACATTTAACGCATTTGATCCATCTTCCGACATGATTGACATGGCTCGAGCCCGTGTGAAAACTGAAAACATTTCTAATTCTATAGTTTTTAGCACCGGCACAATTGACAACATATTATCTAATCAAAAGTTTGACGCAGCGACCTTAATATTGGTCCTACATTTCATAGTTGATGATGAAAGCACAAAAGGAAAATCCCATTTATTACGTGGCATTAGTGACCGCTTAAAACCCGGTGCTCCGTTAATTTTTGCCGAAGCATTAGCCGATCGAGCAACACCCCATTTTGATTCAGATATGAATTTATGGCGCCAGCACATACTGTTAAAGGGGATGAACCCAACAGATGAGGCTAAGGGTTTTAAAAAAATTGTTAGTCAAATGGCTTTGATTAACGAAGACCGTCTAAACGAACTATTGAAACAGTCCGGCTTCACACCTGCCCAGAATTTTTACCGTGCACATATGATCCATGGCTGGATAACCCGTAAAGTCTAAGGGTTAGTCCCCACCAAAAATATTTTTAATAATTTGCCACGTGCCCTTATTTTTACTCGGCTCATATTTTTTAATATTTAGAAAAGTACCTGCCGTCGACAAACTTTTTACCGATCTTCCACTATGCGCAGAAACCATTAAATTCTTCCACATCCGTGCAGGTAAACCACCCCCGGTCACTTTATTCATAGACGACCCATCATCATTACCAACCCAAACGGCTGCTACGCGTTCTGCCGTATAACCAATAAACCAAGCATCTCTATAATTTTGCGTTGTCCCTGATTTACCGGCTGCGGGGCGATTGATCTTGGCATTTTTTCCTGTGCCCCGTTCAATCACAGCCGACAGCATTTGATTCATAGCTGCAATTTTTTGTGGTGTTTCGATCCGCCCAGGACCACCCCCTTTACGTTTATAAATAACGCGTCCTTGGCCATCACGAATTTCTTTTATCGCATAAGGCCATACCCCGTAGCCGCCATTTGCGAACGATGCATAAGCCGCCGTCAATTCCAACATCGTGACTTCAGATGCGCCCAATGCGAGCCCTAAATCAGCTTTAAATTTGGCCGTCATTCCAAAACGCTTGGCTGTTTCAATCACCCGTTTCACGCCCGATTTTTTAGCAATCCGAACAGCCACAGTATTGATTGATTGCGCCATGGCATCGATCAATTTTATTTTTCCTTCAAATGTTCGTTTGTAATTTTGTGGTTTCCACCCCGCCACATCAATAGGTGCATCGCTTAATATCGACGATGGTGTCAATCCAACATCCATACCTGCTAAATACACAAAAGGTTTAAAAACGGATCCCGGCTGCCTTAAACTTTGCGTCACTCGGTTAAACTGACTGGCACTGTAATTGGTCCCCCCAACCATTGCCAAAACCCCCCCCGTAGGGTTCATAATAAGCGCAGCACCTTGCGTAACTTTGAACTTTTTTGAATTGCGGTTAATTGCGTCCCACACTTGCTTCTCGGCCTTTGCTTGTAGCTTTGAATCCAAAGTTGTAATGACCGTCAAATCGCGATCCGCAGCCGATACAAAACTTGAAACTTGCGCCAACACCCAATCCGCAAAATGTCTCCCAACCCGCTTGCTGGTTGCTTGTAAGGTTCGGCTTTTCTTTTTCTCAGCCGCCTTTGCTTGCGCATCCGTTAAATATCCAGCAGCAACCATATTTCGTAAAATTTGAACCGTGCGACCGTGGCTACGTTTTTTACTGGCATGTGGATTATATCGACTTGGGGCTTTTAAAAGCCCCGCAATTAGCGCGCTTTGGTAGGTCGATATTTTTTGCACTGGAATGCCAAAATATTTACGTGCTGCCGCATCAACGCCATACGTCCCAGCACCCAAATAAACCCGGTTCAGGTAGATCGTTAACAATTGTTCTTTTGAGAATCTATACTCTAACCAAAATGCCAACATGACTTCTTGAACTTTACGTTTGATTGACCGCTCAGGTGTCAGGAACAAGTTCTTTGCTACTTGTTGGGTAATCGTTGACCCCCCCTGAACAATACGCCCGGCCCATGCATTTCGCCACGCAGCACGCAGTAATCCAAGTGGATCAATCCCAAAATGACTATAATATCGGCGATCTTCTGTGGCTATAATGGCTTTTGGCAATGCATCCGGCACATCACTTAATTGAACTGGAACGCCATATAATTCCCCCTTAGCCGCTACAACATCGCCCGTCGACGACAGTAGCGTTATGGTGGGTCGACGTGTTGATTCTAACGCATCGTCGATGTTTGGAAGGGTTATGAAGAACCAACCACAAACCAATAACACGGCAGTAAAGCCCCAAACGGCACTTGTTGCGGTCCATTTAAGGACAAAACCAACGCATGCAGATAATTTAAAAGATGTATTCTTTTCTTTTTTAGCCATACCCCTTTATCGGATTTTGCTGTTAGCATAATGTTAATTTTATCATTTATTTTTGTAATAAAATACGTATCAAATAACCCAGAGTGTTGATGTATCCGGGCAATTCCCTTAAATCAGAACGGTATTCCACATTCCCATGCCAAGGATAAAACGATGAACTACGCCGACCAAAATAAAAAGGCTCTAAATGCAGCAACACCAGAACTTGAAAAAACTTACAAAGATCTAACTTTACTAAACATTCAAATTGATATGACCCGTGGGAAGCCATCTACGGAACAGCTTGATTTAGCAGACGCACTTTTGGCCGGTATAGATCGCGAAGATTGTTTTGGTGCTGATGGTACTGATTATCGTAATTACGGACTTGGCACCGGAATTAAAGAAGCAAAAACGCTATTTGCCGAGTTTTTAGGCGTCGCAGAAAATGAAGTCATTATTGGCGGCAATGCCAGCTTAACTCTGATGTACGATATTCTGGTTGGCGGTATGCTGTTTGGTATGCCCGGTGGACTTGGCCCATGGAGCGCTGAAGGTCCTGTTAAGTTCTTATGCCCCGCCCCTGGTTATGATCGCCATTTTGCCATTTGCGAACGTTTAGGGATCGAGATGATCGCCATTGATATGGACGAAAATGGCCCAGATATCGACCAAGTTGAAGGCCACGTTGCCAATGATGCATCGGTCAAAGGTATTTGGTGCGTTCCTAAATACTCGAATCCAACGGGTGCCACCTATTCAGACGAGGTTGTCGATCGGTTAGCCAAAATGCCAACTGCGGCAAAAGATTTCAGGATCATTTGGGATAACGCATATGCCTATCACCACCTAGGTAAAGGTCCAGCAACCGTTAAAAATATTTTGGATGTTTGCAAAAAGGTTGGCACACCAGAACGTCCGCTTTTGATCGGCTCTACATCAAAAATCAGTTTTGCTGGATCAGGTATTGCTGTCATGGGTGGCTCCGTCACTAACATTAAAGACGCAGCAGAGAAGATTTCTTACGCAACCATTGGAGCAGATAAAATCAATCAAATTCGGCACATTAAATTCTTTCATGATATGAATGGCCTTAAAGCACATATGGATAAACACGCTGAAATCGTAGCCCCAAAATTCGCAGCAGTAGAACGTATTTTAAATGATCGCTTGGGCGGCAAAGGCATCGCAACGTGGAGCAAACCTGAAGGTGGATATTTTGTTAGCTTGGATGTTACTGATGGATGTGCCAAAGAAGTGGTTCGTTTAGCAGGGGAGGCTGGCGTAAAGATGACCGGCGCTGGCGTTACGTTCCCCTACTCGATTGATCCTCGAGACCGTAACATACGCATTGCACCGACCTTGCCGCCGATTGAAGAAATCGAACATGCCATGGACGTTCTCTCTGGTTGCATTGAATTGGCCTGTGTTCGTAAGCTAACGAACGAAGCGAGCTAAATCGAATATTGTTAAAGACGAAGGAAAATATCGAATGTTGACAAATCACGTGCGCACTCTTCAAGGTTTTCACGATTTTGAACCTAATGATGATGATTTTTCTAGTTCCGTCATAAAAGGGCTCACTGAGGCGCAAAAGACGCTCCCCAGTAAGTTTTTCTACGACGAAATTGGTTCCAATTTATTTGATGATATTTGTGCTTTGGAAGAATATTATCCAACCAGAACCGAGTTAGCTATCTTAGAGAAATACAAAGATGAGATGGCTGAATGCGTCGGTGAGCACGTTCATTTTGCTGAATTTGGCAGCGGCTCGAGCATTAAGGTACGGACCTTAATGGAAGCTTTTAAATTACCACTTGGATATGTTCCCATAGATATATCACGGGAACATTTAATCCAATCTGCCGCAGGATTTTCAAACCGTTTTCCGCATATTCCCGTTACTGCTATTTGTGCTGATTATACGGCTAAATTTAATTTACCCGACTTAGCCGAAGGCCACTATGTTGGTTTTTACCCCGGTTCAACCATCGGAAATTTCACACCCAAAGAAGCCATTCAATTTTTACTAAACGCAAAAAACAAATTAGGACATGGCGGTTTTTTAATTGGGGTAGATTTGGTCAAAGATCATACTGTTTTAAATGCTGCATATGATGATAATTTAGGAGTTACTGCGGCCTTTAATAAAAATATTCTGGCCCGTTGTAATCGCGAATTAGATGCCAACTTCAATTTAGATGCCTTCGATCATTCTGGATTTTTTAACGCCGATGAAAGCCGCATCGAAATGCATTTGGTCGCAAACCAAGATCAAACGGCTCAAGTCGCCAACAAAACGTTCACCTTCAAAAAGGGCGAAACCATCCACACTGAAAACTCTTATAAGTACACGTTGGATGGATTCGCAAACCTAGCAAAATCAGCAGGATTCACGCCAGCTCAGGCATGGACAGATGATAATGAATATTTCTCTGTTCATTACTTGTCGGCCGATTAATTTTGCTGTTTCACGCATGAAGCGCGAATAAGTTTACTACCGTATTTATATCGAATTATGCCTATTAAAAATCTCAAATATCAAAGGTATTGAATGGCTCTAATGACTGGGTCATTGTTTATGTAATAACTTATTTAGGTTACTTATATAGATAAATATATGTGTAAAGCTTCCAGTTTGCGTTTAAGAAACTGAAGGGTTTGATGTCCTCTTATCTTCTACTTTATGAAAACAGTAATCTCTGGTAAATGCTAAAGTTATTATGGGTGTTGCCATTAAAATTTGAAACTTCCATGAATAATTCAATTAATAAAGGCTGTCGGTGATTATAACGTGATAGGTTTTCAGCCCAGCCACGGGCAGAAAAATTTGACACCTATGTACCTAACAGAAGTATCTATTTATATGATTCTACAGGCGTTGGTTCAGGCAGCTTGATGTTACGCCCTTCCAAAACATTGCGAAGTACGTCAGGGTAATCAGTGATAATACCATCCACACCCAAATCGATTAATTCTTCCATGCGGGTGCGCTCGTTGACGGTCCAAACCTTAACTAAAAGCCCTAGTTCGTGGGCGACGGCTATGGATTGTGCTGTTACTTCGCCATGAAAAGAGGACCAAATATCTCCACCCGCATCTTTGACGGCTCGCGGCGCACTGCCATTGTAATTATCGATGTCAAAGCCACTCAACCACGGAGACGCGCCAGATTGGCCGGTCTGCAAATTATTGAGCCAAGGCTGATTGACAGTCAAATAGGACATCGTCATTTCTGGTGCAATGCGTTGAATCTCTTGTAACGTGCGCCAGTCAAATGACTGCAACGCGACCCGATGTTCCATGTTGTAGCTTTTGATGACCTCAATCACTGCGTATGCAAAATCTGCTGGTGGCAAACTGAGTCCAGGGTTTTCCGGGGTTAGTTTTGTTTCTATATTGAACCGAACGTCTTTGTTTCCCGACCGCTTAACTAGCTCAAAGACTTCACCCAATGTCGGCACACGGGTTCCATCAACCGCCTGTTGATCCGGGTATTTGTGTCCATATTGAGAAGATGGGTTTAGGCGTCCCACGTCATAGGATTTAACTTCTTCAAGGGTCAGAGAATTAATTGCAGGGCCACTTTCGGTTAACCAATTTCCGTTTTTGTCGCGGGCGATTTCTGGCTCAAGCCGTGGGTTATGAATAACCACTACGTGACCGTCTTTAGTGATACCCACGTCCAGCTCTAACGTGCTGACCCCGATGGAAAGCGCTTTGGCAAATGATGGTAATGAATTTTCTGGCATAAGACCGCGTGCGCCACGATGCCCTTGCACGTCAAATCCTGGTGCGGCACCGGATGGTAATGGAAATGCTCCTGCTATTCCAGCTGCAGTAATACTTATGGCCATTTTCTTCAATAAACCCTTTTCAAAATCCGCCACGTTTAAGATGGTCGCTTTTCATTGTCGGTGTCTTCTTTATCCGGCAAGCCAACCACCATCAGCCCTCAGACATGACCCAGTTGTGAATGAAGAAGCAGGTGAAGCAAGGAATAAGATAGCGCGTGCCATTTCACTAGGTTGACCTAATCGTCCCAGAGGATGGCGTGAGATTGATCGTACACGCGCTACATCCGGATCATCAGCGCGTGCGAAGGAGCGTGATAGAAGCGGCGTTTCAATGGCACCGGGTATCAAGGCATTTACACGAATGTTATCAACGGCACAGTCAATAGCCATAGTTTGGGCCAACGAGACGATACCTCCCTTACTCGCTAGATAGGCGGCGTTGGATTTACCTCCGGCAAATGCCAATTGAGATCCAATCATAACAATCGTACCACCACCTGTTTTACTCATAGTGATTGCAGTTTCTCTCGCCCACAAGAAAGTTCCCGTTAGATTAGTTTGCAAAACCGCATTCCAGTCATCAAGCGAGGTTTCCGTGACGGACTTGCCTGTTGAGAACCCGGCGCATGTAACCAAACTATCAATCCGTCCATAATTTTCCAGAATTGCATTCACATGTGCCTGTACGGTTTTTTCATCGCCAACATCGCCTTCTAAAACCAAGTCCTTATGAGATGTTTGTGGAGCTTGTTTGTCAACAACAACAACCCGTGCCCCCTCGTTGTAAAACAACTCAGCACAAGCTTCACCAATTCCTGACGCGCCGCCCGTAATAACAACTACCCGCCCTTTCATATCCGTTTCCATAATTTTATCATTCCAAAATATAATTGTTTAACTAATTTTATTATCTAGACTTCAGCATGAAGCCCTATATGGCAGGGATTTTCAACCGAACCTTCTAAATTGAGAAACCTTTTACCCTGTCTTGATGGTTACCTGCGCTATATTCAACCCACATCAGCAAATATCACCCCCACCATAGGCAGTAGAATTTTTTAAATTCCCGTTGCGATAGCGAATTTTGCCAGTGTAACCTGCATAGGGTCAAAAATAAAAATGGATAGGTGAACCCATTAAGAACATAATCGGAAAATCAAGCGCTGACCATGTGCCTTCCATGTTTCATGGACAAAGCAGCATTAGACGGGATGAG
>JAPKAX010000309.1 GCA_028825025.1 Rhodospirillales bacterium
GCACAAAACCGCACGGTCTCTTTGGGTGTAAGTGTGTCGTCTGCGTACATAGTAACACCTTAAACTTTAACAATGAACTTGTACTCATTTTAGCCATTATGCGGCTAATTTCAAGCCCAACCGTTCCCAAACATCTGCAATTGCGACCAACAAATGATCCATGTCTGTGTCGCTGTGTAAAGGTGTTGGGGTGAAACGTAGCCGTTCCGTGCCCCGCTCGACCGTTGGATAGTTGATCGGTTGAACATAAACCCCGTGATCATCAAGCAGCATATCGCTGGCTTTTTTACACAAAACCGCATCCCCAACAAACACAGGAACAATGTGACTAACTGATGGCATGACCGGAATGCCAATGCCACTTAATTTGTTTTTGAGCGTTTGAGCCCGTTCTTGATGGTGTTCGCGAACTTCATTGTGTTCTTTTAAAAACGCAATGCTGGCCTGTGCTGCTGCGGCAATAGCCGGCGGGAGAGACGTTGAAAAGATAAAGCCATTTCCAAAGCTACGAATGAAATCAATTAGCGCAGCAGAACCCGCTATATAACCACCTACAACACCAAACGCTTTTGCCAATGTTCCTTGAATGATGGTTGGCCGGTGCATAATCCCTTCGCGTTCACAAAGCCCACCACCCCGATGACCGTACAAGCCAACGGCATGAACTTCATCAATGAAGGTCATGGCACCATATTTATCGGCTAAATCGCAAATTTCGTCGATCGGGGCAATGTCGCCATCCATAGAATACAGCGATTCAAAGGCAACTAATTTCGGGCGGTCAATGGGATAAGCTTGAAGTTTTTTCTCAAGGTCAGCCAGATCACTATGGGCAAATATGGCTTTGTCACATCTGCCGTGGCGAATGCCTTCAATCATGGAGTTGTGGTTTTTAGAATCGGATATTATGACCAAGTCGGGTATGTTTTCCCCCAATGTTGCTAGGCATGTCATATTTGCCATCCAACCCGAACCCAGCAACAAGGCGGCTTCACGGTTGTGTAAATCAGCTAATTCTTGTTCAAGCGTGACGTGGGCATGGTTCGTGCCTGCTATATTGCGTGTGCCGCCAGCGCCAGCGCCGCATTTGTCAACAGCGGCGTGGAGTGCTGCCAAAACAACGGGGTTCTGGCCTTGACCTAAATAGTCATTGGAACACCAAACTGTAACGTCGCGGATACCATCATCGGTATGGGCAACGGCAGAGGGAAATTGACCGGCACGGCGTTCAAGATTAGCAAAAACCCGGTATCGACCTTCGTTTTTGAGATCATCAATGCGATCTGAAAAAAATGATTCGTATTTCAAGTATATAACTCCTTTGAATGCTCAGCCTTATAAGTCAGGCCTGCAATCCTTCTTCTTTGACCCAAGTCAATGTTTGCTCTAATCCGGTCGTGAAGCTTGCAATCATCTCTGTAATTTCAGCTTCGTTTATGATCAACGGAGGACAGAATGCAAGTGTATCACCAACAGCCCGAATAATCAGGCCATTTTCCATAGTAAAAGCTTGGCATTTTGCACCAACACCTAATTTCGGGTCAAATGATTCTCTGGTTTCTTTGTTTTTGACTAACTCAACGCCCGCAATAAGGCCAACGCCACGAACTTCACCAACCAAGGGGTGATCGGCTAAGGCGCGCAATGCGTCTTGTAATAATGGTGCCATTTTTTGAACGTGACCAACAATATCACGTTCTTCGTATATGTTTAGGGTTTCAAGTGCTACTGCAGCAGCCACAGGATGCCCCGCATACGTGCCGCCATGACCGAACAATCCTAATTTCTCGCTTTGCCCAACCATTGCTTGGTAGATTTTATCGTTAATCAAAAGGGCTGAAATAGGTAAATATGACGAAGATAACGCTTTTGCCATCGTAATCATATCCGGTTTCATATCAAAAGTGGTTGTGCCCCACATGTTACCTGTGCGCCCAAATCCACAAATAACTTCGTCGGCCATCAATAAAATATCATGCTTTTTAAGGATTTTTTGGATTTTCTCGAAGTAAGTTTTAGGCGGCACTAAAACGCCACCTGCACCCATAACTGGCTCGGCATAGAATGCGGCAATGGTGTCTCCGCCTTCACGTTCGATCAGCTCTTCCAGATCCGTTGCGCAGCGTGTGGCAAAATCTTCTTCGCTTTCACCGTCCTCACCAAACCGGTAATAGTGAGGGCAACTGGTGTGCATAATGCGATCAATGGGTAAATCAAACTCAGCGTGTAAATGCGGTAGGCCCGTTAAGCTTGCTGAAGCAACGGTTACACCATGATAACCCTTAATCCGCGAGATGATTTTTTTCTTTTCCGGCTTACCAATCGCGTTGTGATAATACCAAACCAATTTGAGCGATAAGTCCGTCGCTTCAGAACCTGAATTAGCAAACAAAGCCTTTGACATAGGAACAGGGGCCATTTTGACCAAGCGCTCAGCCAGCTCAATCGTTATATCCGGCGTGCGCCCCGCAAAGCCGTGGTAATAGGGGAGGCGCTTAAACTCTGCCATTGCAGCATTAATCAGGCGCTCTTCACTGAACCCCAATGAAGTGCACCAAAGCCCGGCTAAACCTTCAATATAAGATTTTCCATTATCATCAGTAACCCGAATTCCTGAGCCACTCTCAATGATATGTGGACCCACTTCTTCGTGTTTTTTCAAGTTTGTATATCCGTGTACATGGTAAGCTATATCACGGGCGGATGCAGAATTAGCGCGGGTATCCATGGCGACCTCATTTATAATACAAAACATAAATAATATTTCATTTCTACACCCTTAGAACAGGGCGTCTAGCGTAGATTAATGGTATTTTGCGAAATACACATAAAAGTTACTTTGAATCGTAGTTTTGAGACTACCATCTGAAACCAATTACCGTAATTATGAGTTAAGTTAAAGTGGTTTGACTGATCGCTATGTGAAAGTTAAAAAGGTAATTAGGTAAGTGTTCATCATTTATTTAAAAGATTATCTCTATGGCCCAACAGCAGACACATACTAGCCCATATACCTATAATTTATTGTAGATATTCTCGAAGGCCCTCTCCGATGATATTGGTGTGCTTTACTTATTTCCTCCTGGTTGTTCTTTTGCTGTAGAGTAAGTATAAAGCCGCCGTTGATCTTTTCTTCGGCGTCTTTATGTAGAGTATGTTTGGAATCTAAAAT
>JAPKAX010000310.1 GCA_028825025.1 Rhodospirillales bacterium
ATAGAGTAATTTGTCTGTTTGATGATGCTTCTTTTACCAATACAACATGTGGTATTTGGGAATTTATGTCCAGTATTTGGGTGACCGTCCAGACGATGTAAGGAGCACCTGTTTTAATAAACCGATCACCAACACGGATTTTCATTTTGTATCTCCTTTACCACAGACCCAATTTGATTGTTTTTAATATACATATTCTACGTTAAATATATACTATCTAAAATTTACCCGAGAGTGTCTATGCTCAATAAAACATTAATGCATTCAGACCTTTCTGCTTAATTACAACAAAAGATTGGTATGAGTCCGAACGAATGCAGCACTTACAAAATAACTGGTCACGACAAAAGCACTGTGACAATTGAACGTCCGACAATCGATACCACACACATTAAAGAAGCCCACGAAACATGGTTAAAAGCGGATAGCTTGGGTGGCCTGTTTTGGAGGTATATATCGAAGACAGGATCGGCTCAATTTTAGACCAGTCCAAAACAGCTTCTTTGTCCTCAAGCGCATGTAGAGCTGGATGATCAAGATCATTGGTGGAGACGAAAAGTTTAGGTTGACTGGTAAAAGGTTTTTGCATGACCAAAGATGTCAAGTATTATTGCTACTTGGAATTCTTTAGTTATGCTGAGGTCTAATTTACAAAGATTATTTATAACTTTTATACTTTAGGGCTTTCCAAAAACATGAAAACTCAAACAACAGTTATAAATGGTGTTGGACGCTTTACGATAAATAATCCCAGAAAACGAAATGCGATGTCTAAAGCCATGTGGGCCGAAATGGGAGCAGTTTTTGAGACTTGGGCTGATGATCCTACGGTACGGCTCATTGTATTAAGCGGTGCTGGTGGCAAATGCTTTTGTGCTGGTAATGATATTTCAGAATTTGCAGAAGTTAAAAACTCAAAAGCTGATATATCTGCTTACAACCAGATAACGGAACGCGCATATAAAGCCCTCAAGAATATACAAAAACCGACCATAGCGTTAATAGAAGGTTTTTGTATTGGCGGAGGGCTTGAGCTTGCTTTGTTATGTGATCTGCAATTTGCAGCTTCGACGGCATCCTTTGGGGTCACACCTGCAAAGTTAGGCCTTGGTTATAAATTAGAAGATATTTTATTACTGGTTGAAAATGTGTCCGCAAAAGTGGCAAAAGAACTGCTCTTCACAGGCCGTAAATTTTCGGCTGATGACGCTTTGCGTTGGGGTCTTATCAGCCACATCGCGAAGCCTGAAGATTTGGCGAGTATGGTTGATGCATATGTTGCCGAAATTGTAGCCAACGCGCCACTATCCGTCAAAGCAGCCAAGGTGATTGTTCAAGAAGCCATCAAATCTGTTTCAGTTCGCGACACGCAAATGTGTCAGGATTTAGTAGATGCATGTCATGAAAGTAACGACTACCAAGAAGGGCAGAGCGCCTTTTCAGAAAAGCGTAAACCCAACTTTAGTGGGACTTAACGATTAAGCAGAAGCTGTTTTTGCAGCCTTTTTATATTGGTATCCTTTGAACTGAAAAACAAAAATAGGTGATGCAAGTAAGAGCCCAGCTGCAGTTGCTTCTAAATTAGGGGCAAAGACGAACAGGGATGAAACACCAAGTAACCAACGCTGCCAAGTTGGCATATTGATAAAGAAGTAGCCGGTGAACGCCGTACCGATCATTATAATGCCGATGATGCATCCGCTAAGCGCAATGAAGAATTCGTTCCACGTAAAGCTATCGACCACCAACAACAAAGATGGTGCGTAAACAAAGACCATTGGGACCAACGCCTTCGCATTACCGAGCTTAAATGCGGTGTTACCCGCTTTAAACGGGTTGGCCCCTGCTATCCCCGCCCCCGCATACGCAGCAACAGCCACCGGTGGCGTTATATCAGCTAAAACCCCATAAAAGAAGACGTAGAAGTGGGCAACAATCGGCACAATTCCAAGAACAGCAAGCGCCGGAGCTGCCATGGTTACAAGAACGATATACGTTGCCGTCGTTGGTAATCCAGCCCCCATAAGGATGCAAGCCATAGCGACAAATATTAAGGTAAAGAACAAGGTTACGCTCTCTGTTGAGAAAATCTCCCAAGGTAGAATAGCAACAATATTGGTGCCAAGCTGTGCTGCGTAGTCGGTTACGACGAACGAAACCTTAAAGCCCATTCCACTGGATGTAATCACACCAACAACAATTCCGACAGCAGCTGAAGCGGCTCCAACAGCAAGCGCATATTTTGCACCTAGCTGAAAGGTTTCTAATAAATCAGGAATAGTTAGCCGATTGCGTGGATTGATAAATCCAATAATGATCGAGGATGTAATCCCCCAAAACGCGGCAAGGTATGGCGTGTAGCCTTGCATAATCATCGCAATCAAAAGAACCATTGGCAACATCGACAGCCAGCCTTCACAGATCACTTTAACGAAATTAGGCAACTCATCTGCGCGAAGACCGCGTAAGCCAAGGCGTTTCGCTTCCAGATGCACCATAATAATAACGGCAAAGAAATGGAGTGCGGCAGGAACGATTGCCGCCGTTAGAATAGTTCGAAGTGGTAACTCTAAATATTCGATCATAATGAAAGCCGCAGCTCCCATGATCGGAGGTGTGATTTGACCTCCGGTACTGGCGGCGGCTTCAACAGCGGCAGCAAAATGTGCTTTATAACCAATTTTTTTCATGGCCGGTATGGTTAAAGAACCAGTCGTTACCGTATTCGCGATGGATGATCCTGAAATCATGCCAAACATGGCAGAAGATAAAACGCTAACTTTTGCCGGTCCACCAGAATACTTACCAGCGGCACAATACGCCATATCAATGAATAGTTGGCCAAGACCAATTCGAGTTGCGATGACACCGAATAATACGAAATGGAATACATAAGTCGCAACAACATGAACCGGTGTACCAAAAATACCTTCACCTGTCAGATAAAGGTGATCTATCAAACCAGCCCAGGAGCTGCCAGGATGAAGAAAGGGACCGGGGGCATAATTGCCCCAAAGACCATAGGCGATGAATATTAAACAAATGATGGGTAAGGCATTCCCCATTGTCCGACGCGTGGTTTCAATCACCACAGCAATCATTATTGAGCCCATAATAATATCAGGAAGTGCAGGATC
>JAPKAX010000066.1 GCA_028825025.1 Rhodospirillales bacterium
TAAATTAGGAACGATAAATATTCCCTTAACTTCATCCGGCACAGAAATCCGAACTTACCTCTTGTGAAGCGGGTACTGAGAGAGAGTAGATGCGGAAGTAGTCTAAATATCCGGAATCGGGGAATGGGATGTTGTGGAGTACGCACTAAAACGTTCTATATATTTGCCACTGGCTCCTTCCCAAACAACATCAAATGTATGGGTTGATATATGGGTGATGATAAATGTGTATACGATTTATTGTTTAATATCAGTATAATATATATAAAAAGTGGCGGAGGGTGAGAGATTCGAACTCTCGATACCCGTAAAGGCATGCCGGTTTTCAAGACCGGTGCATTCAACCGCTCTGCCAACCCTCCGTACTTTTCGCGTGGTATTTGTGAACTGTTATAAAACAATTCAGCCACTCTTTATATGAGGAATGGAGTGCTTTTAACAGTCTTTTATCGGGCGAAGCAAGACCAGATTGTAACTATTTCTTCGATTGCAGGATCGGACTGTAAGGTTTATCAGAAGTGATGTTTTTTGAGCTTTCAAAATATCTCTGGATATTGGCTAATCCTGCTAATTTATTCCTCGTACTCCTTGTCGTATCATCGGTCTTGTTGGCAACGCGGTGGCATAAAGGTGGGCGGCGCTTGCTTAAGCTTCTTGTGCTTGTTGGTGTTTTAATCAGCACGGTACCGTTTTCAAGTTGGGGATTTTGGGTTTTAGAAAACAGATTCCCAAAAATGACGATGTTACCTGACCGGGTTGATGGCATTGTTGTGGCGGGTGGTATTATTGATCCGGGTCGCAGTCGCGATCGGGGGCAGCCAGTGATTAGCGGTGCTGTTGAACGATTGGTTGCGATGGTCAAACTTGCGAAACACTATCCGAACGCAAAAGTGATTTTTAGCGGTGGAGCCGGCGATCCATCGCAACCCGATTTAAAAGAAGCTCATTATATAGCTCCCTTTTTAGTTGATATGGGGCTAAATCTGGATCGTATTCTATATGAAGACCGGGCCCGTAATACGGCCGAGAACGCTCAAATCACCATGGAAATGGCGCAACCAAAGGAAGGTGAGACATGGTTGTTAGTGACGTCAGCCTTCCATATGCCGCGCGCCATGGGGACTTTTCGTAAAGCCGGATGGCGCATTGAAGCATACCCCGTTGACTATAATACTTCACCAAATTTCAAATGGCAGTTCTTTTTTAACTTTTCTAGTGGATTAATGAAGGTAAGTCATTTCGTTCATGAAGTGGTTGGATTGATCGTTTATAAAGTGACCGGGCGGTCCCAATCATTTTTCCCAAAGCCTTAAGCTGGAGACGTGATATCTATGCGACCTAAATTTTTTGCATCCCTTTTATGGGCCCTATTATTTTTAAGCCTATCTGGACCGGAAGCTTTAGCCCAAAAAGCTGTTCCTTCAGCGCCACCGTTTGAAGGCTGGCTGCAAGAGCTGAAAACAGAAGCACAAGGGCGCGGGATCAGTTCTCAAACAATTAACAAGGCTTTAGGCAAAGTTAAGCGTATTCCACGGGTTTTGGAACTGGATCGACGTCAACCAGAATTCACCCAGACGTTTTGGACATATATGGGCAAAGCCGTTAACGATGCGCGCATTAAAAAAGGAAAAGCGCTTTTGGTGAAGCATAAAAAGTTGCTGGGTAAAATCTATAAAAAATATGGGGTTCCGCCCCGATTTTTGGTTTCATTTTGGGGCTTAGAAAGTAATTTTGGTCAATATACAGGGACGTTCCCTGTTGTCGCAGCGCTTGTGACATTGGCTCATGATCGACGCCGCCCAAGCTTTTTTCGGGAACAATTATTGGCCGTCCTAAAGCTGATTGATCAGGGAGATATCGCCTTTGGTACTAAAGCGTCTTGGGCTGGGGCGATGGGGAACCATCAATTTATCCCAACCACGTACCGCGATTTTGCCGTTGATTCTAATGGCGACGGCAAACGTGATTTGTGGGGTACATTTCCCGATATTTTTGCATCAGCTTCTAATTACTTAAAAGGGGCGGGATGGGATAAAGACCGGACGTGGGGCAGGGAAGTTAAATTACCCGCCAAGTTCGCCTATGAGCTTTCAGGACTAAAAGTCAATAAAAGTTTGGTTGAGTGGCAAAAACTGGGTGTGCGGCGAACCAACGGTCAAAATTTGCCTGTGGTTGATATAGAAGCCTCTATCGTGTTGCCTGCTGGATACCAAGGTCCTGCATTTTTAGTCTATAAAAACTACCGTACAATTATGATCTGGAATCGCTCGATTCTATACGCCTTAGCCGTTGGGCATTTGGCAGATCGACTCGTCGGACTTCCCCGCATTCAGGCTAAAAAGCCAAAGAACGATAGGCCTTTATCGCGCTTAGATATCAGTGATATTCAACGCATTTTGACAGCTAACGGGTATGATGCGGGGGGGGCTGATGGGATCGTTGGATCGAAAACCCGAAGCGCTTTAAAATCCTTTCAAAAAGCCGCTGGATTACCCGCCGATGGGTATCCATCAATGGGGGTCTTAGAGCGATTACGCGGTATTGTTAAATAATTTCTGTAAAAAGGCTCATTTATTTTGAATGATTAAAAAAAATCACAAAATAGCGTGATATTCACCGCTCTTTCGTACAATATGTTGATGATGTTCATATGTGCAGGCTGACAAACTAGGATGGATCTTTATGGCTGGAAATTGGGGGCGTCGTTTCCTGTATTTGATGATTGTGTTGGGGGTGGCGGGATGCGCGGAAACGCAGCTCGCTATTCATGGAGCGAAACGCCTTATTGCGCAAACGGATAAAAACGTAAATACCAAATATAAAATAGGCAAGTCGTATCAAATTGCGGGCGTGTGGTATTACCCGGCAGAAGACTTTAAATACGACGAAAGTGGTATTGCGTCTTGGTATGGAACGAAATTTCATGGCCGAAATACGGCAAACGGTGAAACCTATGACATGAACGCCCTGACGGCGGCTCACCGTACGCTTCCCATGCCCAGTTATGTGCGTGTAACCAACTTAGATAATGGCCGCAGTTTGATTTTACGGGTGAACGATAGGGGGCCCTTTGCTCGGGGCCGGATTATTGACATTTCTAGACGCGGCTCGCAATTGCTGAATTTTCAAAAACAAGGAACGGCCCGGGTCCGGGTTCAAGTGCTTGCCGATCAAAGCCGTGCTCTTAAATCGCGTATAACCAATCAAGCCGAACTGGCAAAAACAGGTTCACCAATTACGATTGACCGGTTGCCCAAAGCCAAAGTTCAGGCGCAATCTCTGGCCCCAGTTAGTGGTGCTAAGTCCGGACCTCAACCCATTACTTTGAAGCCCATAGCAGATGTGGCTCCGCAGCCTGTTGCTGAAAAACCAGTGGTTACTGAAAAAATTCAACAATCTCCAGTTGTTGATACGAATATCTTTGTTCAAGCCGGCGCCTTTAGTAGGTTCGATAATGCCAATAAGGCTCGGGCTAGGCTGTCGCCTTTGGGGCCCGTAAAGTTGAGCCAGGTTCTGATTAATGGTCGTGATTTGTATCGGGTCCGTGTTGGGCCAATGGAAAATGTTGGTGCGGCTGATTTAATGTTGGCATCGGTATCAAAAGCTGGATACCCAGAATCGCGGATCATTGTTGAAAAATAAGTGCGTAAACGTGCGTTTCCTTAAAAATTACGGTTTAGGTGTCTAATTTGTTTATCTGTCGGTTTAATTTAGTTGTATCTGCGCTCCTTCTTGTTGGGTGTCTTGTTGTTGCGGGCCGGGCATCGGCTATTGAGACCATTGCCCGCGAAGCCATAATGCTTGATATGGATACGGGCGATGTTATTTTGAGCAAAAACGCCGACAAACGGATGCCGCCGGCATCTATGAGCAAATTAATGACGCTGTATATCCTTTTCGAGCGTTTGCGGGACGGGTCATTGTCTTTGGATGATAAGTTGCGGGTTAGTGTCAATGCGTGGCGGCGCGGTGGCGCTAAAAGCGGTAGCTCGACGATGTTCTTATCACCAAAAAAACGAGTTAAAATATCAGATTTGATACCTGGTATTATTGTCCAATCTGGCAATGATGCGTGCATCGTCGTGGCTGAAGGATTAGCCGGATCGGAAGCGGCATTTGCTGAAGAAATGACAGAAAAAGCACTGTCAATTGGGATGACACAATCTACCTTTCGCAATTCCACCGGCTGGCCACATCCAGAGCACTTAACGACAGCCCGTGATTTGGCAACCTTGGCGAAGCGAACAATTATAGATTTCCCCCAGTATTATCATTATTATAAACAGCTGAGGTTTACTTACAACGGCATCAAGCAGCATAATCGTAACCCACTTTTATACAAAGATATGGGGGCTGATGGCTTGAAAACGGGCCATACGCAAGTAGCTGGATACGGGCTGACGTCATCGGCTGTGCGAAGTGGACGGCGCTTGATCCTTGTCGTCAACGGGTTACCATCCAAAAAAGCTAGAAGCACAGAGCCTGAGCGCTTGTTAGAATGGGGCTTTCGGGAATTTAATAATTACGCCCTGTTTGAAAAAGGTGCAAAAGTCGAGACGGCCGATGTGTGGTTGGGAAAAGCGACAACCGTTCCTTTGATTATTGAGCAGGATGTGAAAATCACACTTGCCCGAAAATCCAGAGGTAAAATGAAAGTCACTGTTTCTTTTAAAGGACCGATCCCGGCCCCGATTAAGAAGGGTGATAAGGTTGCAGTTCTTAAAATTACGGCACCGGGGCGGAAACCAATGGAAATCCCTCTGAGTGCTGGGGCTGACGTCGAACGCTTAGGTCTTATTGGCCGATTAGGGGCTGCGTTGACGTCTATTCTATGGGGGCATGCTGGCTAGTCTGATGCCTGATCCTATTTCACGCGGAATGTTCATCACCTTTGAAGGCGGAGAAGGCGGCGGTAAGTCGACGCAAACACGCCTATTGGCTGACGCCATTCGGAAAATGGGGCAGGCGGTTGTAACGACACGTGAGCCCGGCGGAGCGCCCAGTGCAGAACAGATTCGGGGGCTTTTGGTTTCTGGTGCTGTTGATCGATGGCAACCCATAACTGAAGCTTTGTTAAACTACGCCGCCCGCGCCGAGCACATTAACCATACGGTTGAGCCTGCTTTAGTTGCTGGAACGTGGGTGTTATCGGACAGATTTGCAGATTCAACCGTTGCCTATCAAGGGTATGGGCACGGGCTTGATTGTCAAAAACTTGTTGATTTGCACCAAATCGTATTAGGTGATTTCAAACCGAATTTAACTTTTATTTTGGATTTACCGGTTGAAGAGGGCTTGCGCCGGGCAATCAGCCGGGGTGATGGGGAAGACCGATACGAGCGCATGGGCAAAAACTTTCATAAGCGGCTACGCGATGGATTTTTAGAAATAGCAAAAGATGAGCCGGACCGGTGTGCTGTCATTGATGCAACACAAAGTATAGATACTGTCTGCGAAAATGTGCTTGTCGCATTGCATACCAAATTTCCGGATCTGGCCTCGTGAACGCCCCAAAAGCCACTCCTATTGCAGAGCCCGCTTGGCCGCCCTTGGCGAAGTCCAACCCGGATTTAATTGGGCAATCTGACGCAGAACAAACGCTTATAGAAGCTTTTCACAGCGGTCGTATGGCCCATGCGTGGATGATTTGTGGTCCAAAAGGCATTGGTAAATCGACGTTGGCATACAGGTTTGCGCGCTATGTATTGTCGCAAAGGGGAGCAGAGGACGCTAGGTCCAGCTTGTTTGGTGATGACTTGCCAGCTGAGCCATCCAGTTCTCTTTATACTGATCCGCAATCGCCTGTCTTTCAGCGTGTAGCAGCGGGTGGGCATGGTGATTTATTAAGTATCCAGCGCTCTTTGAACGATAAGGGCAAGTTGCGATCTGAAATCGCTGTTGATAACGTCCGTGAAGTAGGGGGGTTTATGAATCTGACCGCCTCTGAAGGCGGCTGGCGGATTGTTGTGATCGATAGCGCCGATGAAATGAACCGCAATGCCGCCAACGCCGTGCTAAAAGTTTTAGAAGAGCCGCCGGACCGGGCTTTATTGCTTTTGGTTGCTCATAACCCAGGCCGCTTACTGCCCACCATCCGCTCTAGATGCAGAAAGTTGAATTTATGCAGCATAGGTACGGCTGATATGGGCACATTGCTTCATACCTACGCACCTCAATTGAATGATGCGGATACGCTCAAATTGATCGAGCTGGCTGATGGCAGCATTGGCCGTGCGGTTGATTTGATAGAAGCGGGTGGTATTGATTTATACCGAAATTGTTTGGGTTTATTAGCTACATTATCAAATCTGAATATGGTAAACCTTCATGAATTAGCAGATCTGTTATCACGCGTTGGAGCGGAAGATAAATTCAACACAGCCATGAACCTGTTACGCGGCATTCTGGCCCGGCTTTTGCGCTATAAAGCAGAAGGGGTGGTGGTAAATGATAAGTTCGTTGATGAAATCACAGTGTTTGAACGCATCAGCCCGGCGGCTGGTCTTGATCGTTGGCTTGAGATATGGGAAAAGGTGTGCTTCCTTCTGGAACGTGCAGAGGCTGTAAATCTTGACCGCAAACAAGTGGTCTTGAACGTATTTCTAGAAATCGATGGCGCGCTTCGCAACAGCTAAGTTTGTGCCAACAATGTACCGAGCTTAGGGTTAAGATGAACAAAAGTTATTACGTCACAACGCCAATTTATTATGTCAACGATGCACCGCATATTGGGCACGCCTATACGACGCTGGCCTGCGATGCCTTGGCTCGGTTTAAACGCCTCGATGGCTATGACGTTCATTTCTTAACCGGTACTGATGAGCACGGCCAAAAGGTCGAAAAATCGGCAGAAGCGGCGGGCATTGATCCACAAGAGTTCACAAATAAGGTATCTCAAAACTTCCGTGATTTAGCCGATTTTATGAGCTTCACCCATAGCGATTTTATCCGCACCACTGAAGAACGTCACAAAAAGGCCTGCCAAGATATTTGGCACCGCTTGGAAGCATCCGGCGATATTTATTTGGGCTCATACGCTGGATGGTACGCGGTTCGTGACGAGGCATTTTATGGCGAAGACGAGCTTAAAAAAGGCCCTGATGGAACCAAAATAGCATCAACCGGAGCTCCTGTTGAATGGGTAGAAGAGCCCAGTTATTTTTTCCGTCTTTCCAATTGGGGCGAGCGCTTGTTGGCTTTTTATGACGAGAACCCTGATTTTATTTTACCAAAAACTCGGCGCAACGAAGTCATTAGTTTTGTTAAGGGCGGGCTTATGGATTTATCCATATCGCGGACCACCTTTAATTGGGGGGTTTCGGTTCCGGGCGACGACCAACATATCATGTATGTTTGGTTGGATGCTTTGACCAACTATATGACAGCGGTTGGGTTTCCAGATACAGAAGCTGACTTATACAAAAAATTTTGGCCCGCTGATTTGCACATGGTTGGTAAAGATATCTTACGCTTCCATGCAGTCTATTGGCCTGCGTTTGTATTGTCCGCGGGCTTACCTACACCTAAGCGAGTTTTTGCCCATGGATGGTGGACCAACGAAGGCGAGAAAATCTCTAAATCGTTGGGTAACGTCATTGATCCTATTGAATTAGTAAACTCATATGGCCTGGATCAGGTCCGTTATTTTTTGCTCCGTGAAGTGCCCTTTGGTAATGATGGTGATTTTTCAAGGCGTGCCATCGTTGGTCGTATGAACAGCGACCTAGCCAATGATTATGGCAACTTAGCGCAACGTGTTTTATCGATGGTGCATAAGAACTGTGATGGAGTATTGCCCGAGCCGGGGCTATTTAGCGATGCGGATCAGGTGCTGTTAAGCGCTGCAAAAGATGCCTTAGCTAATGTTCGTGCAAAAATGGATGTTCAGGCGTTTCACGAAGCTTTGGAAGCTGTTTGGGTGGTCATTCGCCAATCCAATGGGTACGTTGATGCGCAAGCTCCGTGGAAGCTTAAAAAAGAAGATCCAGCCCGTATGAATACCGTGCTTTATACATTGGCTGAAACAATTCGCCATTTAGCGATTTTGACTCAACCGTTCATGCCCGATGCATCAGCTCGAATTTTAGATCAATTGTCGGTTCCAGAAGACAGTCGTTCATTTGCAGCGATTGAAAATGGCAAGATGCTTGTTGCTGGTGCCGAAATGCCGAAACCAGAAGGTGTCTTCCCGCGCTACGTTGAAGACGAGTGCGACAGCTAAACGCACAAAATAATCACGAAACAGAACTTTTGCGTGTGGGTTGTCGTCAAAGGTCGGGGCGCGGGTCATAAACCTTTTAAGGCTGTTGCATGATGACGTAAATGGTCTTCCATAAACGTTGCCATTAAGTAATAGCTATGATCATAGCCTTTTTGCATGCGAAGGTTTAAGTCTTGTCCGGCATCACGGCATGCGTCTTGAAATAGCTGAGGTTTTAGCTGTTCTTCTAAAAATCCATCGCTTGTGCCTTGGTCAATTAGGATCGTGCTTGTGGTGCATATTCCTGATTTTACTAATTCAGTCGCGTCATAGTCGTTCCATGACGCGCGGTTAGCGCCTAAATATCCACCCAAAGCTTTTTCACCCCACGGGCATTGCTTCGGTGCAACGATGGGGGCAAAAGCGGAAACCGATGCGTATAGGTCGGGTTTTTTTAAGGCGATTGTTAAGGCTCCGTGCCCGCCCATTGAATGACCAAAAATGCCAGCCTTATCCGATTTGACAGGAAAATTTTTAGTAATGAGAGCAGGGAGCTCTTTGGTTATATAGCTATACATACGGTACATGCCTGACCAGGGCGATTGCGTTGCATCTACATAAAACCCAGCGCCTGAACCAAAATCGTATGTATCATCTTCACCTTCGTATCCAGCTCCGCGTGGGCTGGTATCGGGACATACAATGCATAAGCCCAGCTCTGATGCTATCCGCTGAAATCCGCCTTTTGTTGTGATGTTTTCTTGGGTGCATGTTAAGCCTGACAAATAATAAACAACAGGAACGGGGCCCGTTTTTGCTGCCGGCGGCACAAAGACGCTAAATTCCATTTCACATGAAGTTTCATCGGATTGATGGTTATAGACGCCTTGTATTCCACCAAATGCAGCTTGCTCGCTTAACATTTTAATCAACATATATAAAGAGAGCCTTTTATTTTAAGTTTAATACTTCTACGAATTTCTTAAAATTCGACAACGCTACGGATGCTTTCACCTGAATGCATTAAATCAAACGCATTATTAATGTCTTCTAATGGCATTTTATGGGTGATTAAATCATCAATATTGATTTTTCCATCCATATACCAATCAACAATTTTTGGAACATCTGTGCGGCCTTTGGCCCCACCAAATGCCGATCCCCGCCAAACGCGGCCGGTTACCAATTGGAACGGACGGGTTGAAATCTCTTGTCCTGCGCCCGCAACGCCAATGATTGTGCTTTCGCCCCACCCTTTGTGACAACACTCAAGCGCTTGGCGCATGGTTGTTGTACTGCCGATGCACTCAAATGAATGGTCTGCACCGCCGTCTGAAATATCAACCAAATAAGGAACCAAATCGCCTTCGACTTCTTTCGGATTAACAAAATGGGTCATGCCAAATTTTTCAGCTAGTTCTTTACGGTCATTGTTCAAATCAACGCCAATGATCTTATTAGCTCCAACCAAGCGCGCCCCTTGAACAACGTTCAAACCAATGCCACCAAGGCCAAAAATAATGACGTTATCGCCGGGTTTGACTTTTGCCGAGTTAATAACTGCGCCAATGCCCGTTGTAACACCGCAACCGATGTAGCAAACTTTATCGAACGGTGCGTCTTTGCGGATTCTAGCAACCGCAATTTCAGGCATTACCGAATAGTTCGAAAAGGTTGAGCAGCCCATGTAATGGAAAATCGGCTCGCTGTTTAGGGAAAAGCGGGATGTACCATCTGGCATAAGGCCTTGGCCTTGGGTTTCACGAATGGCTTGGCACAAGTTGGTTCGCCCCGATGTGCAATAGCTACATTCACGGCATTCAGGTGTATATAAAGGAATAACGTGATCGCCAACTGAAACGGATGTAACCCCTGCGCCAATTTCAACAATAATGCCGGCGCCTTCGTGGCCCAAAATGGCTGGGAATAAACCTTCAGGGTCATCGCCTGAACGGGTAAATTCATCCGTGTGGCAAATACCAGTGGCCTTCATTTCAACTAGCACTTCACCCGCCCGAGGGCCATCTAGTGTTACTGTCTCGATGCTTAAAGGGGCTCCTGCTTTAAAGGCTACTGCAGCTTTTGTTTCCATAAACGATCACTCCTAAATGGTTCAAATTTAATTTGGGAAACCCTAAGCCAGACCACATCTATCTGCAACCCAGCATTAAAGATTTAGGGCACTTAATCGCGATATGAAGGTTTATTTCGCCGCCGCAAAACTTCTGTGCGGTTGTTCCCGAACTGGTAAATGAATAAGTGCTGAAAAGGCCCCAACACCAACGCCAACCCACCATACAATATCGTAAGATCCATAAACGTCATACAGATTGCCACCAAGCCAAACGCCTAAGAAGGATCCCATTTGATGCGATAAAAACACGATTCCATACAGAGTGCCCATGTATCTAAGGCCATATATTTGCGCAACCAAACCAGACGTAAGCGGTACCGTCGCCAACCAAAGTACACCCATACTGACAGAAAAAATGACCACTGTTGTTGGTGTCATCGGAGTCATTATGAAAGCCGCTGCAATTATTGTTCTTCCCACATAGACGGCGGATAATAGGTATTTTTTTGAATATTTTTTACCCAATGCCCCAGCCGTGATCGCGCCAAAAATATTAGCAACGCCAATCAAGGCAATGGAAAACGCACCCAACGATGAGGTGCTCTCAACGCCTAGGCTTCGAAGGATGCTATTGGTGGGAATGGCGGTGCATATTTCGGTTATATAGGCGGGGAAGTGAGCCGTTAAAAAACCGAGTTGAAACCCACATGAAAAGAACCCCAAAAAGATCATGCAATACGTTGGATCTCGAAAGGCTTTGTTTAAAACCTCGGTCAGGGTTTCATCGGATCGGCCTAAGTCTATTATTTGTGTTGAGCGCATGAACGGCAACACCATAAGAGCGGCAAGGATCAAGCAGGCAAAGATGATAAAAACAGTTGACCACGACATCGATTGCAGCAAATAGTTAGCAAGCGGCGGTCCAATAATTTGACCGGATGATCCAGCTGCCGTCGCAATACCCAGCGCCAAAGACCTGTGTTCGTCGCTGGTGGAGCGCCCAACGGCGGCAATAATGACGCCAAATCCAGTTCCCGCAATTCCAAAACCAACCAAAATTTCAAAAAATTGATGAGCTTCGGGTGTTACAGAAAAGCTGCTAAGAACCAAGCCCAATGCATAAACAACGGCACCAATGAAAATCGCTTTTCGGTCGCCAATTTTTTCAGCAATGGCAGCAAAAATTGGCTGACCAACGCCCCAAGCCAGGTTTTGAATAGCAATCGCCATGGAAAATTCGGACCGCATCCAACCAAATTGGTCGGCAATCGGGATTTGAAAGACCCCAAAACTGGCGCGAATGGAAAAACCGGCCATCAAAATGATGCAGCCTGAAATAAGCACAGGCGTGAACAGCTTCGCAGAACTGACATTTTTTGTATTCATTATATATAAGTATCACTAATAAAATGTGGTAGCCGATTTTGTATAGATGATCTAACCCGAGTCTGAACGCAAGCAGGTCAACTTCCAACAGATAGAATCAGATACAAAATGTAAAGCTGCGCCAACCATCCACCAGTAAAGGTCAATGATCGACCAAAGGGCACGGCTACAATATAAAAGAGGTAGTGCGCGGCGCGGAACCAGAAATAGGCAACGGCTGCGGTTGCCGTCGCGTTGTTTGAAATCCTGGCTAAGTTAGCAACAAGTATAAAGGCGGCAAACGGAGCCAGGTTTTCAATGGCATTATAATGGCTTTTTTTGCCCGTGCGGCCCAATCGGGCAGGGACGTTGCGTATCCTTTATAAGTCATTGCGGGCATCTGTCCAACATTGCCAATATGCGGAATGATATAAGGTAGCCACATAAGAAGAGTAAGCGCTTATATCCACGTAAGCATTTCCAGTTATGTCGTCATGTTATTTTTACATGTCTGATAGGGTCCATAAAGGGGGCAAAAACGAACTGCTTATAACATATTTAGAGCGATTTAATATTGATTATTACAATCAACCATAGGCCAGATGGTGGTGATGGATTGCCCAGCCGTAAAACCCTGTGTATGTTCAGTTTATTGAAACGTTAATATTTATTAACCATAAAAACGGATGATTTTTGCCCATGCTTGTTGATAGCCATTGCCACTTGGATTTCCCTGAATTCGACGAAGATCGCGACGATATTGTTGCCCGCGCCATGGCTGCCGGGATCGGATATATGGTGACAATTTGCACCCATATGACAAAGTTTGAGGGTGTTTATAAGGTGGCAAATACCTATAGTAATATGTCCTGTACGGTGGGTGTTCACCCCCATAATGCCGGTGAAGAAGGGGGCTTGGCATCAGTTGAGGACTTAACAAAGCACGCCCAAATGCCAAAAGTTATTGGCATTGGTGAAACTGGCCTTGATTATTTTTATGAGCACAGCCCACGTGAAGCCCAACAATCAAGCTTTCGGGCCCATATTGCAGCGTCCCGCAATACCGGATTACCCATCATCGTCCATACCCGAGATGCCGATACCGATACCATTGAAATTCTGCGTGATGAATACAAAAAAGGCCAATTTTCGGGTCTTATTCATTGCTTTAGCGCTGGGCCTGAATTGGCGGAAGCGGTACTGGAAATGGGGTTTTACATCTCCATATCGGGCATTGTGACCTTTAAATCTGCCCAAAGTTTGCGCGACACGGTGCAAGATGTTGTGCCTTTGGACCGCATTTTGGTCGAAACTGATGCCCCTTATTTGGCTCCAATTCCTAAGCGAGGGCGGCGGAACGAGCCCGCTTTTACGGCTCATACAGCTGAAGTTGTGGCCGGTCTGAAAGGTGTGTTGGCAGAAGAATTGGCAACGGCAACGACGGATAATTTTTTCCGTTTGTTCTCAAAAGCAGATCGGGGCATGGCCTCATGCGGGTAACTATTCTTGGATCTGGCAGCTCCGGTGGGGTGCCTATGGTTGGTATGGGATGGGGTAAATGTGATCCGACTAACCCAAAAAATGTACGTTTGCGATCGTCCTTGTTGGTCGAAGTCGCGGGAAAAACGATCCTCTTCGACACCTCACCAGACCTTCGTGCTCAGCTGTTGGCAGCAAATGTGACGCACATTGATGCGGTGATTTACACCCATTCTCATGCCGATCATTTGCATGGTATCGACGACTTGCGGGGTATCAATCGGGCGATGTCTGCACCGATTCAGATGTACGCTGATGAGACGACTTTGGTTGATATTAAAAAGCGATTTGCCTACGCGCTGATGCCGCTTCCGGACGACAATAAGACCTTTTATTTCAAACCGACGCTTGAGGCTCATACAATTCATGCGGGAACAACTTTCGATGTCTGTGGGGTGTCCATCGCGTGCTTCGAACAGGACCATGGACGATCCCGAACGATGGGCTTCAGAATTGGTGATTTTGCGTATACGACTGATTTGGTGAATTTGCCTAAACCGGGCTTCGATGTGATTGCAGGTGTCGATACGTGGGTGCTTGGTGTGTTCGGTCCACGACCTCATGATACGCATGTGCATGTCGATTTGGCACTCGAGTGGATTGCTCAGGTGGCGCCACGCCAAGCTGTGATGACACATTTGGGTCCTGATTTGGACTACAGCGAACTCGAAAATTCACTGCCAAATTCTGTAACCGCCGCTTTCGATGGCCTCCAAATTTTTCTTACAGGCGACGAAATCGGGGAGGCCTAACCCCAGTCCACCTAAATCAATAATTCGCCCACACAACGCTATTTATAAAAATATATTAAACATCATTTAATTAACTTAAATATTTAATATATAACAATAATAATTAATTTTCCATAATATAAATTATGCGATAACTTGAAATACTAAACCAGACACTAACCCCCCGCATAAACTCAAAAACCAAGATTTTGAACGATCGGATCTTGATGCACTGGGGACGCATCTAAGTAACACTTCTTTTGCTGTGGATTTTGTTTCTGTGATCAAATTTCCGCTGTGTTGAAAATCACGTGGACGAAATCCTCGGGCGCGCATTTCATCTCGTACGCAGAACAATTTAGATGTCTTTGGCACGTATCCAAACGGTATTAATTGTTGAAAGTGAATTTCTAATCTATAAATATGAAAGCAATATTTCGTTATTTATTTGTAAATCCGTGCCCCAGTATCTGCCGTTCGATGCTCCCGCAAGGCTCGTTTTGGTGATATTTTAATCACCTTTCCACCCCATCTGAAATTCTATTGAGGCATTTAATAACCATTTTTAGAAAGAACAGTTTAAGATTAATACTCGTATTTAGTGTTTTTTATTTATTCAACATTGAGACCTTTTTAAGCTGTCCGGCGCCTTAATTCCTTTCGCTGATGATACTTAAGAGCGCCCCTTATTCCAGCCCTGAACGGTCAATTTGGGCACGTTAAATAAGCCGCATTAATACCCCTTCCTGCTCCGCTAAACCGAGGTTATTCTGACCCTAAGGTTTTCATAAATTCCTTAAACCCATCCATCCCCCGAAGCCTATCCAAATCTGTGTCAGAATTCAAATGTGCAGCATCCTCCAACGTCCCA
>JAPKAX010000311.1 GCA_028825025.1 Rhodospirillales bacterium
TTATCGCTTGACGGACAGACACCCAATCAGGCTTATATCAATGCACAGTTGCCAATACCGGTGGAAGCATAACAAGGGTCGGCACCCAAACCAGTCTCGACTGTTCAAACAAACTGATCCCCTTCTCTTAACAAACGGACATACCCACAATTGACCACGTTGATCGTCACTTAAGCATTGCAGAAGACGCACAACCCAGCTGGAAAAGTGATGCACTTTTAGACAGATTAGGGTTTGTAAAATTATAGCAAAACTGGAACGTATGGAATCATTCGTGAAGGTGGTTTTGTGGAAATATCAATGAATTACTGTGTTTTCGTCGATCCAAAATTGTCGGAAACACTCTAGTCTAAATTTTTCTGAAAACCCTGAAGCCCTAATTCGTCTAGTATATCTTGTTCTTTCTTATCTCGTTTTTTCTGTTCGCGCTTTTCATGTTCTTTGTGAAGAATTTTAAATTTCTTTAGTTCACGGTACGATTTATTCAAAACATCTTGAGAAACCAGAACATGTGTCTCTTTTTGTTCTAATTCAGCCTTATATTTTTCGCGCCGAATAATGACACCGTTTGCATAAACACCATAAAACAATCCGGCCTCTTGAGGAGCTTGTTTAGCCGTCGTTTGCTCTAAGACAACCTCTTGTTCTAGCGCCATTATTGCATCTTCAGTAGCAGCAACATCTGCCAATTTCTGACTCAAAATTCGGCGATTTTCGTCTACTTTCCATTCATTCAGTCGAATCAAAGATTTGAGCCCTTTAACCATTATACTGCAGCCCCATCAGGTGATACTTCAGACGCTGGAGCTGCTTGCTCTGGCTCAATGGCAAAACCCAAAATATCTGCTAATTCCGTATAGCAAACTTTCAAATCAGTAGCTTCACTAATTTCCTGAGATAAAAATCCTTCCAATGCATCATGGTAACGAATGGCTTCATCAACGTTTAAATCGCTGCCGCGTCTATATGCACCCAACCGGATAAGCTCAGCCATATCCTCATAAATCGACATCAGCTGGCGCGCCCGAGCAATTAATGCATTTTGATCGACCGTATTGCAGCCCGGCATAGTTCTAGAAACGCTTCTCAAAATATTAATAGCCGGATACCGGCCCCGTTCAGCTATTTCACGCTCCAAAATAATATGGCCGTCCAAAATCCCACGTACAGCATCGGCCACAGGCTCGTTGTGGTCATCACCTTCAACCAAAACCGTAAATAGCCCGGTAATCGACCCCTGCCCCTCAGCGCCTGGGCCAGCTCGCTCTAATAATCGCGGCAACTCGGCAAAAACCGATGGTGTGTACCCTTTACTTGTTGGCGGCTCGCCGACTGACAACGAAATCTCTCTCTGCGCCATAGCAAATCGCGTGACACTATCCATCATGCACAGAACTTGCTTTGGTTGGTCACGGAAATACTCAGCAACGGCCATCGTCATATATGCAGCCTGACGACGAACCAAAGGCGATTCATCAGACGTCGCAACCACAACAACACTTTTAGCCAGTCCTTCTTCGCCCAAATGATCTTCAATAAACTCGCGCGCTTCACGCCCCCGTTCACCAATCAACCCAATAACACCTACCTCAGCATTCGTATGACGTGCCATCATTGAAAGGATACTCGACTTACCAATCCCAGATCCGGAAAAAACCCCCATTCGTTGCCCCTGACAGCAGGTCAAGAATGTATTTATAGCCCGAATTCCGAGATCCATCTTATCGCCAACCCGCTGGCGGGTATGGGCTGGTGGCGGGGAATTGCGAATAGCATACGGTATAGGGCCTTGCGCCAACGGCCCCTTTCCATCAATTGGTTCACCAAACGCATTTATAACCCGCCCAAGCCAAGAAATATCGGGATGGATTGCCGAATCGGCGTTGCCAATTTCAGCTCGGCAACCCATTCCGATTCCATCTAAAGAGTCAAAAGGCATCACTAACGCGTTGCCTTTTGAAAATCCTACAACCTCGCATTTTACCTGTTTATTTGTGCGCGTAAAAATAATGCAATGATCGCCAATTGATAAATTTCCCTGTACGCCACCAATTTCAACAAGTAATCCAACAATATTTTTCACCTGCCCAAACACACGAACAGGAAGCAACTGATTGATTTCACTGACTATTTTTTCACTAAATTTACTCAATTAAACACTCCATAATAACAATCACATATAATAGTATCATAGCTCAGATTTCTAATATGTTAAGAAAGTGAATTTCTCATTCTGAATATATGTGATTTTGTCACCAAGAAATTTAAAAAGGCTTTTCTCGAAACCTTGCACAATTCTTAACAGCGGAATATGGTTAACAAATCCTTAACTAACGTCGAAAGGCGAATGATATGCGCGTCCTACTGGTAGAAGATGATCCGACGACCCAACAAAGTATAAAAATGATGTTAGAATCCTCAAGTATGGTGGTAGATGCCACAGATTTGGGCGAAGACGGTCTGGAAATCGGTAAGCTCTATGACTACGACATTATCATATTGGATTTAATGCTTCCAGATATCGATGGGATGGAAGTTCTTCGGCGTCTTCGTGATGCACGTGTTGTGACACCTGTCCTTATTCTTTCCGGTCTTACAGAATCTGAAAACAAGGTTAAAGGCCTTGCTAGCGGTGCTGACGACTATCTAACAAAGCCTTTTAATAAAGCTGAACTTCTTGCTCGTATACAAGCAATTGTTCGGCGCTCTCAAGGTCATTCACAGTCTATGATTGAGACCGGAAAATTATCCATCAATCTGGATGCCCGTTCCGTTGATGTGAACGGTCAATCTATTCATCTGACAGGTAAAGAGTACGGAATTCTAGAACTTCTTTCATTACGTAAAGGTACGACACTCACAAAAGAGATGTTTCTGAACCACCTATATGGCGGCATGGATGAGCCTGAGCTTAAAATTATTGACGTATTCATTTGCAAACTGCGTAAAAAGCTCTCAACTGCAACCGAAGGTGAAAGCTACATTGAAACTGTTTGGGGACGAGGTTACGTTATGCGCGACCCTGATGCTGACGCCCCTACAAAACAAGCTAACGCTTAATTATTTATCGGAAAGTCTATAAATTCCGC
>JAPKAX010000067.1 GCA_028825025.1 Rhodospirillales bacterium
TGAAGAAGTAAAGGAATTACGGGATCATAAATAGATCCGGTAAGGTTTAAATATTATTATTATTTTAGAAGTAAATATTTGTTATTAAAATAGATAAATACTTAAGTTCAAAGCGTGATTGAGTTATATAGTGTTCCTATCATTATTTATTATGCTAACTACTCTGAGCTTAGATTGGTTTTAATATGAGATTTGGATAATTATTTAATTGTTTAAAGCTTTTTATAAGCCTAGCTATCTTATTATTCATTCTAAATCTTCCAGCCCATGCTGATATCTTTATTGTTGCAGTCAATTGAGCGCCCCCTTACCGAATTTTCCTAAAATCGGGAAATAACATAGAAGTCTCTGGTTTGTATTTGGATGTTGTATGCGATATGGCTAGAAGATTAAATGTGTCTTTGACTTTTAATTTGGTCTCGTTCCACCGTGCTCTTGCATTAATGGTGAATGAGCGGGCAGATACTATGTTAGGCCCAAATCGAAATTCTGAACGTGAAGCCTATATGTTTTATATGGCTGAAGAGTTACCAAGAGAAAAAAATATTCTTTCTGCATAAATATACCCCCAACATAATCGAGTATAGAGACTTATCTGGGCTTAGTATTGGCGTATTAAGTGGGGCAATTTATTTTGATAAGTTTGATAAAGACGATAAACTTTAAAAAATATCGTCAATAGATACTCCAATGCAATTAAAATGGTTCAGGCGAGTCGCACTAATACTGTTATTATGCCTGTTCGCCAAGGTGAATACTGACTTCACGAGCAAAATATTGATCTCAAAAAATCAACGTTTTATATTTAGGGGCGCCCTTCCTTTATTGCTATTTCTAGAAAGTCATCACTAGCCCAGTGGAAAACCGAATTAAAGTCAGCGTTAAAAGAAATTAAGGGTGATTGCACATTCGCCGTATCGTTGAAGCGATACCGCTAATTAATAATTTATACACAAAAGGCAAGTTATGTCCGAGGGTTTTTGACCCGAAGGGCAAGTCTGATTGTCTGCCGCTACCAGCGAACCAGACCAGAGCCCCAAGTCAATCCACCGCCCATGGCTTCCATTAGGACCAAGTCGCCGCGTTTGATGCGGCCGTCTTTTACGGCTTCGTCTAGGGCCAGCGGGATTGATGCCGCCGATGTGTTGGCGTGGCGATCAACGGTGACGACGACGCGGTCCGCCGACATCCCTAATTTACGGGCTGTGCTGTCCAAAATCCGTTTATTGGCTTGGTGTGGGACCAACCAATCTAAATCATCTGAGTGTAATCCGTGCGCGTCCAGTGTTTCACCAACAATGTTGGCTAAGTTGGTGACCGCGTGGCGAAACACTTCACGCCCAACCATACGCACATGACCGACGGTTTGGGTCGAAGACGGTCCACCGTCGACATACAACAAATCGCGGGTCGAGCCGTTGGAATGAATGTGGGTCGATAAAATGCCCTGTGCCGTTATTGTGTCCTCATCAGGAACGTCGTCTGGGGATGCTTGCAGGACCACGGCCCCGGCTCCGTCGCCAAACAGCACACATGTGCCCCGGTCTTCCCAATCGAGAATTCGCGAGAATGTTTCAGCGCCAATGACGACAATCGTGTCTGCTTGGCCGCCTTTGATCATGTTGTCTGCAACGGAAAGTGCAAAAACAAAACCAGAGCAGACGGCTTGAATGTCGAACGCCGCACCCGTGGTCATGCCTAAATTATGCTGAACCTTGGTCGCGGTTGCGGGAAATGTGTTATCGGGTGTTGCCGTGGCAACAATAACCATATCGACGTTTTTAGCTTTAATGCCGGCGTGCTCCAGGGCGCGTTCAGCCGCTTTTAAGGCTAAATCAGAGGTAAACTGCCCGTCTGATGCAATATGGCGCTGGCGAATGCCGGAACGCTCTACAATCCATTCGTCGGATGTGTCGAGGGTTTTTGCTAATTCTGCATTGGTGAGGATCCGTTCGGGTAAATACGATCCACAGCCAAGGATTTTTGAACGCCTAGTCATTTAGGGTCTGCCTGTTGATCTGTTTCTGCCTGATCGAAGCTTACGCGGGCATAATCTTCTTTGATCGCTTCATTTATTGAATTGTTAATAAGGCCAACGGTCACGTTGATGGCATTGGCAAATCCGATTGCATCGGTACCACCGTGACTTTTAACGCAAACCCCATTAAGCCCAAGCATCATCGCCCCGTTGTAGCGCCGTGGGTCTACACGTTCTTTAAATTTGTTGAGTGCTGATTTGGCAAACAAGGCACCAAGCATTGCTAACGGTGAAGATGTCAGGGTGGTTTTTAAGAACGAGCCAAACATATTAGCTGTGCCTTCTGCTGTTTTGAGCGCGATATTGCCGGTAAAGCCATCGGTAACGATGACGTCAACTGTGCCTTTCGCAATGTCGTCGCCTTCAACAAAGCCATGAAATTTGATTGGAAGATCCGTGGTTTGAAGGATGTTGGCAGCATCTTTAACGGACTGGTGGCCTTTTAAATCTTCAACGCCGACGTTTAAAATGCCGACGGATGGGTTTTTAACATTTAACGCAATGCGCGCAAACACTTCACCCATGACAGCAAACTGAACCAAGTTCTTGGCATCGCATTCCACATTGGCGCCCAAATCGAGCATAATGCTGCGCCCTCTAAGGGTTGGGAAATATCCGGAAATTGCGGGCCGGTTGATACCTGGAATCGTTTTTAAGACAAACTTCGCCATCGCCATCAACGCACCTGTATTCCCTGCGGATACAATACCATGGGCTTCGTCTTTACCAACCGCGTTAATCGCCAAGCGCATGCTTGAATTGCGGCCTGAGCGCAAGGCGTGCGCGACTTTCGCTTCGTTGGTGATGACGTCGGGGGTATGGTGAACAACACAGGCTTTTGCCGCCTGCGGATAGCGTTCTAAACATGGAGCCAGCTTGGCTTCATCGCCAAACAATAAGAACTGCAAATCAGGTTGCGTCGTGAGTGCAACTTGAATTCCTTCAATCACCATGTCAGGTGCGTTATCGCCACCCATTGCATCAATGGATAGTGTCAGCTGTTCAGGCAAAAGGATGGCCCCCGCTCCGGCTTTCGTACAAATGAATACAGCCGCCTTTATAGGCGGCTGTTAATCGATTGAACAGCTTTGCTTTAAGCGGCGTCGGCGGTATCAATGACTTCACGGTCATTATAGTGACCGCAAGCGCCACACACGTGGTGCGGACGCTTTAATTCACCACAGTTTGCACATTCGTCATATGCAGAAATAGTCAATGCGTCATGCGAACGGCGCATGTTACGCTTGGATTTAGATATTTTGGATTTTGGAACTGCCATTTTACGAGACCTCGAGTTAGTAACCTTCGTATTAGAAAATGAAGTTACTTAAACAAAATTGCCGATGAGGGCAAGTGAATAGACAAATTTTTTAGTCTTTTGGTTCAATTTTCAATTTTTGTAAAGCGGCAAACGGATGTTCAGCACTAATATCATCCGATTTGTCCGAATTATTTGACTTATTTTGAGTGTTAAAAAAACTTTCCGCCCTCGGTTTTCTGGGGTGGAGATCAATTTCTAGAGCCAAGCTTTGCGAAATCAACTCGCCTAGGTCAATAATTCCGTCAATTATAGGTTCTGGCTGGTCTTCAACCTGCAAATCCACATCAATATCACCAAGTTCTTCGAAATCACGGGCATCGAAGATGGTTTGGAACTCAGACTTAATAGCCGTATCAAACGGATCTAACGTTATTACGCAATTTTGTGTGATTGCCGCGTCCAGACGGCCATTTACTGTTATTTTCATGCGTCCACCCGAACCCCTTCTGCTAATTTCAAGCTTGGCGGATAGATGTTTTAAAGCTTCAAAGCCGAATCGCTGTCTCAAAGCCTCACATTCGTCTTTAGTTGCTTTGAACGTTTTTTCCGACGTCCCATGTTGAAACGAATCGGCTTCAACGGGGCGACTAAATTCGGTAACGGCTAAACTAATTTCTGAAGATGAGGTCATGGATTTCCCTCCTCCTTATAGCTTACAGGCATGAACGTGACGGTGCCTCGGTTTAGTTCCGCTAAGTTTTGAGAATTTAAATGGGTAACTTGATGGCGCACATATTTGGCTATGCGTTCGATTTGTTCATCGTTGGCTTTTGAATTTCGGTACAAGTTACGCTTCAATGCTGCTATTAATATCGTGTCATCGTCTTCACGTAATCCATCGGCATAGGCTGTGGCTCGACCATAAAAGGCTTCAGCCATGGCTTTGACGCGTATTGAGACGCCTGTATCTCCAACCCCCATTTCGCGCAAATTCTGGTCCATATCAGCAAACATTAAATCAAATACGGCTTGTGAAATATCTTGGTCTTCAGCCGTGCCCTCTTTTAAACGGTTAAACAGTATGTGTGCATGTAAGACAATCATATCAAATCGCCCATCGACAGTATCTTGGACACCGAAATTAGTATAAAATACCGGTAACCGAGCTTGAATAAGAATTGCACTATATAAAGTATGTGCAACGTCTGAATGTTTACGTGATTTAAAAAGTCCGAACACAGCAATAATCCTCAGTTTAGGCACAACATACGCATCGGTTCGGATTTGACAACCCGCCGATGTCGAGTCATTTTTAAATTTCCGACAGATAGGCTATACTTGAGCCTCTAATCAAAACGAGTGGCGATAAACAAATATGCATATAAGTAAACGATTTTTGGCGGCTATTGGAATGCTTGGGTTGGTTGTAGTGGTTAGCGCTTGCAGCCCACGGGCGCATATTCGAGGAAATTTACCAGACCCGAAAAAAGTATCACAGTTAAAAGCAGGCGATATCAGCCGTGAGGAGGTTATTGAGTTTTTAGGCTCACCTTCAAGCCGGGCCTCTTTTGGAGATGAGGTTTGGTTCTATATTTCAGAGCAAACAGAAACGTTTGCTTGGTTTGAGCCTGAAATTAAAAACCGTCAAGTCCTTGCTCTGCATTTCGATACAGATGGAACGCTGAATAAAATTGAGGTATCTGGCTTAGACCAAGCGAAAACAGTAATCCCCATTGACCGCAAAACTCCGACCCATGGCAATAAAATGACGGTTCTTGAGCAGTTAGTCGGAAACTTCAGGCGCTTTACAGGAGACTAACTCTGAATTGTGAAAAGCTATCTGCGGCGCGATAATTTAAGCGCGAACGTGAGTTTACCGATGCCATGCTTAAAATCATGAGCCCGAATGATCACCTAAGTTGTGTCTACAGGAACCGTAACATTGCCGATGGAGCGTGTGAACGGCCGTTCGTCGACGTATGGGTGAAACAAAACGCGGGTTGCGAGCACCTTTTCAGAAATATCTAAGACTTCAAATTTATAGACATAACGTTCCAAGCCTTCATCTTTATGAAATGTCGTTGCTTAAATGGCATAGGTGCCATTGTTATTTGCATGCACCCTAGCATCCATTTCGGATGCTTGGCCGGCCCAAGATGCGTTTGCAGGCAACAAAAATGCGGACGCTTTAAGCAGCCAAAGCCCTTTTTTGATCACCGTTTTTATCTGCTCACCTTTTTTATGGTTGGCAATAATTGTATTGGTCTGGTTAAAGCCGCTCAACTGCGTGCTTTTTAAACCAATTATTTAGTTCAAGAATCATAGAAAAAAATATTGCTATTAAGTTCTTCTTATGTTCTTATAATGTTCTGTTATGATTTAGTCTATCCTTGGGAGGGTAACATGCAAAATTCAGTATTTTTTAAAGAACTGGCATCGCTTTCATTATTATTTTTAGCGGGTTACATTTGCGTCATCGTTGCTTAAGGCTTTTCCTGTGCGTTGCTTAAGGTTCAGTAGGAAGTGTTCGTTTGTTGCCTTCATCATCAATGGCAACGAAGGTGAATAAGCCTTCGGTTACTTTTTCGCGGTGCTTCTTCATGCGTTGGCGCAAAACCCAGGCCTCAACCCGGATTGTTATTGATGTGCATCCGGTTTTGTTTATGTCGGCATAACAGCATAAAACATCCCCCACATGAACTGGCAAATGAAATGTAAAGCCATCAACTGCGACCGTCGCCACACGCCCGTCGGCGGCTGAAAATGCTGTTATACCGCCCGCTATATCCATTTGTGCCATTAGCCAGCCACCAAAGATATCGCCATTGGGGTTTGCATCAGAAGGCATTGCTAGGGTTCTGAGCGCTAGTTCTCCGCGTGGCTCTGAAATTTGACTATCTGTTGGTGTTTTTGTCATAAGAAACGTCTCTATCCACAATATGTTGTTATACTTTTATGGTTTCACACTGTATCATGCTTGTTGATAGGTATGTAATAAATTACGTGATTATAGGCATGTAATTTTTTACATGGATTTAAAGTTAGAATGAAAGACTGCGCAGATTATGGCTGACCTTTTTGATCACGCTGAAGATATTGATGAGACGCCGAATGATCCTGTGGAGGTTTCTGACGCGGCTCCGGTTGCCGAGCAACCCGTTCAAAAGGCTGCTAATTCTAATGAAGAGGATATGACTGCACAGCCAACAACCGCACCAAAAACGTCCAAAGATGGCTCCTATTCAGCTAAAGATATTGAGGTTTTAGAAGGGCTTGAGCCGGTTCGCCGCCGCCCAGGTATGTACATTGGTGGCACCGATGAGCGCGCTTTCCACCATTTGGCTGCTGAAATTATTGATAATTCCATGGATGAAGCCGTGGCGGGGCATGCCAGCCATATTAGCATTGAGCTGTGCGAAAATCAGACGCTTATTGTATCGGATAACGGCCGCGGTATCCCCACCGATCCGCACCCAAAATTCAAAGATAAATCTGCACTAGAAGTGATTTTAACAACGCTTCATTCCGGCGGTAAGTTCTCAGGCGATGCGTATGTGACGTCTGGTGGCTTGCATGGCGTTGGTATGTCGGTGGTTAATGCCTTGTCTGATGTGTTGCGGGTTGAAATTGCTCGCGACCGTAAAATTTGGGAACAATCGTATTCGAGGGGCGTCCCGCTCGGTCCTTTAAAAGAGATCGGAAGCACACAAAATCGCCGGGGAACAACGGTTCATTTTCATCCCGACCCACAGATTTTTGGCTCGAAAGCTCAGTTCAGGCCGCAACTTTTATACAAAATGGCGCGCTCTAAGGCTTATTTGTTCAGAGGGGTTGAAATTCGTTGGAAGGTTGACCCCAAACTTTTAAAAGCCGGCGATGAAACGCCTGAGACCGCGGTTCTGCATTTCCCTGGAGGTTTGTCGGATTATTTGATTTCGGCTTTGGGCGATCGCAAAACAGTAACACCAATGCCGTTTTCGGGCGACGCTAAGTTTAGCGCGGGTACCGGTAAAGCCGAATGGGCCATTCATTGGCCGCTTGATGAAGACCCGTTTTTTAATTCCTATTGTAACACCGTCCCAACGCCTTTGGGCGGCACCCACGAACAAGGCTTGCGCTCTGCTTTGGCCAAAGGGATGCGGGCGTACGGTGAATTGATAGGCAACAAACAAGCAGCCAAAGTGACTGGTGACGATGTGGTTTTTGGTGCCTGCATTATGCTGTCGGTGTTTATTTCTGATCCTCAGTTCCAAGGTCAAACAAAGGACAAGCTTTCAACTATTGATGCTCAAAAAATGGTCGAAAGTACAATTCGTGATCACTTCGATCATTGGCTTTCAGGCGCGCCTGACGCGGCGAAAGAGCTTTTAGAGCACTGCATCCGCCGGGCTGAAATTCGCATGAAGCGGCGCGATGACAAGCAAATGAAGCGTCAATCGGCAACTAAGCGGCTTCGTTTGCCGGGCAAACTGTCTGATTGTTCAAATTCCAGCTCTGTTGGTACTGAAATTTATTTGGTTGAGGGCGATTCTGCTGGTGGATCGGCAAAACAGGCGCGTAATCGTAAAACACAGGCTGTATTGCCCTTGCGCGGTAAAATTTTGAACGTTGCCAGTGCCACCAAAGAAAAAATGCGAGCCAATGCGGAAATATCTGATTTGCACGAAGCGTTGGGCTGTGGTTCGGGTGATACCTTTATCGAAGATGATTTGCGTTATGAAAAAGTCATTATCATGACCGATGCTGATGTTGATGGTGCTCATATTGCGGCGTTGCTCATGACGTTCTTTTACAAAGAAATGCCTGAACTTGTGAATACCGGGCATTTGTATTTGGCCCTGCCCCCGCTGTATCGGATCAGTCAGGGTGGTAAAACCTTATATGCCCGCGATGACCTACATAAGGATGAATTGATGGCGAAAGAATTCACCGGTCGAGGTAAAATTGATATCAGCCGTTTTAAAGGCCTTGGAGAGATGCCTCCGCGTCAGCTTAAGGAAACCACAATGGCACCTGAAAACCGCACCCTGCTCCGTGTGACGGTCCCGGCTGGGCATACAGACGATGAGATTGTTGAAGCTCGCGATACGGAAAAGCTGGTAGATGCACTGATGGGCAAAAAACCAGAACTCAGGTTCAAGTTTATTCAAGAAAATGCTAAGTTCATGGGCGAGCTGGACTTATAAGCTTCGCTTGGGTCCGGACCCTTCATTTTTAGATTTTGGTTTGCAAAAATTAAAGGCCTAGCTGTTACCTGCTAGGCCTTTAATTTTAAATGGTGGGCACTGAAGGATTCGAACCTTCGACCGTTCGATTAAAAGTCGAATGCTCTACCAACTGAGCTAAGTGCCCTTAAACGAGGCGGAAATTACGGTCACACATCCCTAGGGTCAATCTCTTTTTGAAAGAATATAAAAAAAACTTTAAAATAGTTAGGAAATATAAATTAAATGGCTCAAATCCGCTATTCCATTCGACAGTAAAAAGTTGCCTTTTTTAAGGTTTCCAGCGCTCCGTCAGGTGTTTTTTGACGCGCGGAGAAACAAAGTGACCAATATCACCGCCCAAGCGCCCGATTTCTTTGACAAATCGCGATGCGATAAACTGATGATTTTCTGATGCGGTCAAAAAGATGGTTTCAATGTCCGGGTTTAAGCGACCGTTCATACTGGCCATTTGGAATTCATATTCAAAATCAGAGACAGCCCTGAGCCCTCGAATGATGATTGAGGCGTCAACACTAGCGACAAAGTCCATAAGTAAGTTATCAAACGGTGTAACCTCGATCCTTGAGGCAAAATCAGGCCCCAAATCGTTGACTTCGGCACTCAGCAGGTCAGTGCGTTCTTCCAACGACAACAAAGGGTCTTTACCCACATTAACCGCAACCGCAACCACCAACCGGTCAACGACCTTGGCAGCGCGTTTGATGATATCCATATGCCCATCAGTGACCGGGTCGAACGTTCCGGGATAAACTGCTGCGCGTCGGCTCATTCGCTTGTCTCCGTGTCTCCAGAGGCATCTGTGGGAGCATCGCTTGAAGCAACGGGTGTTGATTCTTCTGTAATGGGTGCTTCGCCGCTTTCCCAAACTTCTGTACCATCTGCGTTTTCATCATCCATCTCGTCATCATCATCCACATCACGTAGACGGCTGACGGAGACAACGCGTTCGTCGTCGGAAGTGTTAAATACGCGAACGCCACGGCTCGAGCGGCCAACAATGCTGATTTTATTAACGGGGCAACGAATAATTTGCCCACCATCGCTAACCATCACCACTTGATCAAGGTTTAAAACCGTAAAGGCGGCGACAATCCGTGATGATTTTCCACCGGGGCGGCCCAGTTCTATGCCCGCAATTCCTTGCCCGCCCCGTCCGGCGATCCGGTATTGATAAGCCGATGTGCGCTTACCCATGCCGTCTTCGGTTAAGGTCAGAATGAACTCTTCTTCCAAAGTCATTTTGATGAAATCAGGCGTCTCCAATTTTGCAGAAAGTTCCGCATCTCGGGTTTTATCTTCAGCCCGGCCTGCATAGTCAGAGCTCAGTAAACGGCGGTTTGCGTTGACCGATTGCAAGTATTCGTCGCGCACTTCGGTCGTAACTTCCCGGTGCTTAACCACAGACATTGCAATGATTTCATCATCTTTTGCTAATCGAATCCCGCGGACACCAGTTGAGGTTCGGCCACTAAATACTCGAACATCGGTGACTGGGAAGCGAATAACTTTTCCACCTGCAGCCAATAACAATACGTCATCTTCGGCTGTACACGTGCGAACCCGAACCAACTGATCTCCTTCGGCCAGCTTCATGGCAATTTTGCCATTGGCTTGAACACGAACAAAATCAGACAAGGAATTCCGACGGATACCGCCTGATGCGGTCGCGAACATAACGAACAGATCTGCCCACGTCTCTTCGTCCTCAGGCATAGGCATCAACGTCGAAATCGTTTCCCCCTCATCTAGAGGTAACAAATTGATAAGCGCCTTTCCACGGGCCTGTGGCGTGCCAAGGGGAAGCTTATAGACCTTGGTTTTATACACCATTCCCGTTGACGAGAAGAACAATACTGGGGTGTGGGTGTTGACAACAAACACCTGAGCGACAAAATCTTCATCGCGGGTCGACATGCCCGAACGGCCCTTGCCGCCGCGCTTTTGCGCCCGATATGTGGATAACGGTACGCGCTTCACATAGCCGGAACTGGTTACGGTAACGACCATATCTTCGCGCTGGATCAAGTCTTCTAGATCGTGCTCAAATTCACTTTCCAGGATGTCCGTGCGCCGGGGCGTGGCAAAGCGGGCCCGAACGGCGACCAATTCTTCGCGCAAAATACCATATAGTTTTTCGCGGCTTTCCAATATCGATAAGTATTCCGCAATTTGGACACCCAATTCGCGCAAATCGTTGCCAATTTTATCGCGCTCAAGGCCGGTTAAACGGTGTAAACGTAGTTCCAAAATGGCTTTGGCTTGGGCTTCCGACAACTTATAGGTGCCGTCGATAACACCGTGTCCGGGCTCGTCCAGCAATGCGATCATCGGGGCCACGTCTTCAGCTGGCCATTTGCGTTCTATTAACTGAGCCCGCGCTGTTTGCGGGTCAGAGGCGGCGCGAATAAGCGTGATGATTTCATCAATATTGGCAACAGCAACTGCTAAACCAGCCAAAACGTGAGCCCGATCGCGGGCTTTGTTTAACTCATATATGGTCCGGCGGCGAATGATTTCTTCACGGAACTCAACAAAAGCAACAATAATTTGGCGCAAATTAAGTTGCTGTGGCCTGCTATTATGCAAGGCCAGCATATTGACGCCAAAGCTGGTTTGTAGTGGCGTGAAGCGGAATAACTGAGCCAGAACAACTTCTTGTTCTGCATCGCGTTTAAGCTCAATAACCACTCGAACGCCGTCCCGATCCGATTCGTCGCGCAAATCCGAAATGCCTTCGATCCTTTTATCGCGCACAGCATCCGCCATGTTTTCGATCATCCGCGATTTGTTAACCTGATATGGCACTTCGTGAACAATAATCGCCCACCGGTCTTTGCGGATTTCTTCGAACGATGTTCGTCCGCGCATGACAACCGAGCCGCGGCCCGTGTGAAATGCCGATAAAATCCCTTGGTGGCCTAAAATTAAGCCCCCGGTCGGGAAGTCGGGCCCAAAGACGTGGTTTTCGATTATTTCTTCAATGGTGATTTCGGGGTTATCGATATAAGCGCAACACGCATCGACGACTTCGCCCAAGTTATGTGGCGGGATATTGGTCGCCATACCCACAGCAATACCACCCGCACCGTTTACCAATAAATTCGGGTATCCAGCCGGCAGAACCTTTGGTTCCATCATAGATTCGTCGTAGTTGGCCTGAAACTCTACCGTTTCGCGGTCGATGTCTTCTAATAGTTCATGCGCAGAGCGGGCCAAACGGGCTTCTGTATACCGCATTGCAGCTGCTTTATCGCCATCCATAGAGCCGAAATTGCCTTGACCATCGATCAACGGCAGGCGCATCGAAAAATCTTGCGCCATGCGGACCATCGCGTCGTAGATGGATTGGTCACCGTGGGGGTGATACTTGCCCATAACGTCACCAACAATACGCGCAGACTTACGGTACGGCTTGTTGTATTCGTATCCATTTTCTTTCATGGAAAACAAAATTCGGCGATGAACAGGTTTCAATCCATCGCGCACATCGGGCAGCGCGCGGCTCACAATTACGCTCATTGCGTAATCGAGATAAGACGAGCGCATTTCGTCTTCGATAGATACCGGTGTTATGTCAGAATCGGAGGGCCCCGGAGGGGTCGTTTCAATGTCAGTTGTCAAAAAATTTTACCAAGTAATTTCAAAGGCTTAATGATATATGTGCCCATAGAATACAAATCCGTCATGAACACACTAAACCTAGCATTTTTTGCCCCTCCATACAACTACAGAACGGCCCTGATTTTCTAGGCGTTTTTAGCTATTTAGAAGCTTGTTTTAGCAGGTAAAAAAACTTGAACCAAATCACCGTTACAAAGACCAAGGTTATGGGAACAATAACCATCGCATTAACCGCAGCCCAACCAACAGATTGTTGTAATGCGCCGGAAGAAAAGGCTGCTATTGTTGTTGTGCTTAGAACCATAAAATCGTTCGCTGCTTGAACTTTAGAGCGCTCCTCAGGCCTGTAAGCCTCTGTCAGCAGCGTTGTCCCACCAATAAACATAAAGTTCCAACCTAAGCCGATTGTTGCTAATCCAATGGAGAAGTTTAAGAATTCTATTCCGCTTAGATTAATGGCAATGGAGCATACGTTTAAAACCACACCGCACAGAATAATGTTTAAAACGCCAAATTTTTTAATCAGGCTTCCAGTGAAGAAACTGGGCGCGAACATGGCTAACACATGCCATTGGATAACGGTTGCTGAATCTGTGAAGGCAAACCCACAAAAATTCATAGCCAGCGGCGTTGCAATCATCACAAAGGTCATTGCCCCGTAGCCAAACATGCCCGACATTGCTGCCACAATGAACACCGGTTGGCGCATGATTTCTAAAATCGGTCGCCCTGAATGGGTGATACCAGCGCTTTTTGGGGATGGGATTCTGATCGCCTGAATTAGGAATAACGTGGTGATACAAAGCCCGGCGATGAGAATATAAATTCCGGCAAATAAAATTGGCTCTAATAATTTTTCACCAAACTTTGCTAGTTGTGGACCAAGAATTGATGAAATAACACCCCCCGCCAAAACGTAGGAAATCGCTTTTGCTTTAAAGTCTGGGCTGGCAGAATCAGCCGCCGCAAACCGGAAGTATTGCCAAAAGGCAACGTGGATTCCTAGTAATAAGCTGGCTGTAGCGAATAGCCAGAAGCTTTGGGTGTATATGGCATAGGTTGCCACCAAAGCTCCACAGGCACCAACCGTTTGGCCGACTGAAAACCCAATGCGCCGTCCATATCGGCCCATAAACAAGGAGGCAGGGATTGTTGTAATCATAGCCGCGGCAAATTGCAGTGCCATCGGAACGGTTGCTAGGGATTTATCATCCGCTAGCATCAGACCAGCAAGTGCTGAAGCCGTCATAACCATCGACATGCCGCTCATGGACAAAGCTTGGCTTAAGGCTAAAATAAAAACATTTTTTCGCTCGTGCGAATGGGTTTTCACTTCGGTCAACGACATGTCCTATGGATTTTTATCAATTATGCAATAGGGGCTTTCGGATTATAGCGTTAGTTCCTGTACCCCATAACATAACCGCCTAGAATGGAATTTCGTCGTCTAAGTCGCCACCAACTGTTCCGCCGCCGCCTTGACCGCCTTGATCAGAGTTACTCCAATCAGGTTCGCCGCCACCGCCGCCTTGGTTCCCGCCGCCGTTATCGCCACCACCAAACCCGCCGCCGCCATCGCCGCGGCCATCTAGCATGGTTAAGGTGGAATTGAAGCCCTGAAGCACGATTTCCGTTGTGTATTTTTCGACGCCATCGTTACCGGTCCATTTGCGCGTTTGCAATGCACCTTCTATATAGACTTTGGAGCCCTTTTTTAGATACTTTTCGGTAATTGTTGCAAGCCCTTCGGAAAACACAACAATTCGGTGCCATTCGGTTTTTTCTTTTCGCTCGCCAGAACTTTTATCGCGCCATGTTTCCGATGTTGCGATAGAGAAATTAGCAATTTTATTACCATTTTGTGCAAACCTAATTTCTGGGTCGCGCCCCAAATTGCCAACTAAAATTACCTTATTTACTGAACCAGCCATTGGGGCCCCCTTGTCGTTCGTTAGTGTATGGATTAACCGAGACTATACGGCCTAGGATCGGTAGGTGAAAGCGTTCTGGTCGCTTGTTTTGTGGAAAATCATCTATTGGCGTGGTGATGGCATTGGTGGTGCCACTTGGTTTTGTGATTTTTCAATGAATTGGCGGACTGTTTCGACCAATTGGTCTTCTTCTTCGCCCAACTTAACCAACGCCAGCAAGCCAATTTCGACCAATGCCATGCCATAGACATACTGATTGACGCCTTGGGCTTGGAATTCTTCAAGCGCATTCGCCAAAATGATATCGGATTTTTCGAAATCTTCGTTTACTTCATTACTCATGATTTTGACTTTCTATAGACGCTGAAATACGCCCCTTACTTTTTGTTAATACTTTAGTTCGTAAA
>JAPKAX010000312.1 GCA_028825025.1 Rhodospirillales bacterium
ATGCATCCTCATTCGTCACCTGAAGCAGCTTGGTCGTTGATGTAGGGTTCACAGCGCAATGACACAAGGGGTCGATCAACTAGATTTTGACGTCATCGTTGTCGGTGCCGGATTTGCGGGTATGTAGCTGCTGCACTGGCTGTGCGGCATGGGATATAAAGTCTGGGTTATAGAAGCCGGTAGCGATGTCGGCGGCACGTGGTAATGGAACCGCTATCTAGGCGCGCGGTGCGATGTGGCAATTCAAGAATACTCTTATCAATTTGATTCTGATCTACAGCAGGAATGGAACTGGACTGAAAAATACGCTTATCAGCCGAAAATTCTCAGTTACGTCAATCATGTTGCCGATCGCTTTGACTTGAGGCGCGGCATCTCTTTTGACACGCGTGTCTTATCAATTTTTTACAATGAAACCGACGCATTCTGGACTGTTCCCTCTGAGGGTGGACAGACTTATACTACAGCCTATTGTATTATGACGACAGGGTGCTTTTTTGTCTCAAACAAACTTTCAATCAAGGGTATAGAGCACTTCGCCGGTGACATTTATTATACTGGTGAGTGGCCTCATGACCCTGTTGATTTTTCGGGAAAAAGGGTGGCAGCCAGTGGGCACTGGCTCTTCTGTAATTCCATCGATGCTGATCATTGCAGAGCAAGCCGAGCAGCTCACCGTATTTTAGTGGACAGCAACCTATTCTGCGCCTGCCCGAACGCAGTTGGCTGATAAAGACGAAGTGCAGAAAATTAAGGGTAATTATTTGGATTTGAGAGAAAAAGCTTAGGAAACAAGATCAGGATTTTTCTATCCCCCGAATAATTTGTCCGCGTTTGACGTTTCGGAAAATGAAAGACAGGCATTATTTGATGAACGTTGGAGACACGGTGGTCTGGCGTTTATGGGCTCATTCAATGATCTGATAACGAACTAAGACGCCAATAAAACTGCAGCAGATTACATTCGCGGGAAAAAAATTTTAGAGACTGTGACCGATGAACATAAGGCGGCTTTGTTAACGCTAAGCACAATGGTTGGGTGCAAGCGGCTCTATGTTGATACCGATTATTATGACGCCTTCAATCGGGAAACCTTCTCAATTGTAAGTTTGAAAGACACGCCGATTAAGCGTGTTTCGCAAGAGGGGTTGGTCGTTGCGGGGGTGAGCTACAACGTGGACGTCATTGTCTTTGCGACTGGATATGATGCGATGACTGGCGCATTGAATCGAATAAATATTCAAGGACAAGCGGGTAAAACACTAAGCGATGCATGGAAAGAGGGTCCAAAATTATTTAGGTATCGCTGTGGCAGGGTTTCCGAATTTCTTTACAATAACTGGTCCGGGAAGTCCGTCGGTTCTCACCAACATGTTACCCTCTATTGCGCATCACGTGGAGTTGGTGTCAGACATCCTGAACAGTGCCCGTGAGCAAAAAAACCAGTCATAGAGGTCGAACCGGACGCACAATTCGCTTGGACAAAACATGTTAACGAGATTGCTAATGGAACACTCTACCCGCGTTGCAATTCTTGGTATCTAGGGGCCAATATTCTAGGAAAACCCCAAGTATTTATGCCATACAAAGGCTTTGTGGCGTATGTTGCTAAATGTAACAATATAAAAGCAACTGGGTTTCGAGGATTTAAATTTTCAGACTGAGGTTCAACTCAGATGATGTTTGAAAATATAACAAAGCAGCCTCGCCAGCGAGTAAGTTGCGATGTTTAGTAGGTCATAATTCTTCTGAAGTGAGCTCCCTTTTTAGTTGGGCTTGGCCTTGGAATTCATCCGGTTAATTGCGGTTTCATTGGGGGTGTGGGGGCGCTGGTACTTATGTGGGTGTAAAAGTATTGTAACTCCAGAGCCATGTTGCCGCCCGGGCTTGCGCCTGTTCAATCTGTTTCACAGATGCATTGGCTAAGCCATTCGACGCCTACGCTACAGTTGATGCTTAAAGTATGGGTGTTCTACAGATGTTTATCAAGTTGGATATGGTCAAGCCGAACGCCGTATTCTTCAGCCCAAGCCCTTGAGATTAAATTTGTCTGAGACCTTCTGTGTTCGTGTTGAACTGCCGTCTGCCAGTTGATCGGCCATGACATCGATAGCCTATGTTTCATTAGGGTTTTCATGTGCCAACAACAGCTGGGATTGGCATATTTTATGTGTTTTTGGGGCTTGATCCGCCGGGTCAGTTCAAGCTTACAATAAATCAGTTATATGGGCTTGTGGTTGGCAATAATTTTTAGGGTTATGCAGATATATAAACATAAACCACACCTCATGTGCGATTTTTTCTAATTAATTGTTCAACCAATTGGCCGTGTCTTCATTCTTGTCGCTCAGAATGGGGGGGGGGCGATCGCATGATTCCGCAAAGGATTGAAATCGCAAACTATTAAGCTGTATGTTCGTATAATCTATTTATACTTTGCACTATCCACAAATTTTGTTTTCAATTTACGAACTTTCGGGTTGGTATTTTACTGTCACCCAAATGATAAAAACCCGATCCCCACTGGGGGGACCGGTCTTGTAATAAAAATGTAGTATCATGAAGAATTAATTCATAAGGACCCCCGGCTGGGAGAGCTAGCAGCGAGACTAGGTGAATCTTAAGTATAATATGACATATCCATAGTATAATTACTTATCTTTGATGCCATCAAGTCCCTTTTCATATTTTTTCTGTCAAATTTTATTATTAGCTGATCTGGAAACGTTGAGATCTTTTAATTAAAGGTTTTATGTGACCAGTAACATGATCGCACGGCTGGCCACATTAAGTTGACATCGCATTATTTGTAGACGCGCATAAAAACGACCAGATACGCAGGTATCAAATTTTTTTTGGTACATCTTAACTTTAGCGATGAATCGTTGTGGCTAATTTGATCTTATAAAAAAAATCTTGCAGGACTTTGGATTTGATTGCTTTCAGCACATGTCACATTGTTTCATTATTCTGATAAAAATCCATGAATTTCACGCGTTGTGGATCCATTAAAAGCCAACTAGATTAGTGATTGATTATGCGCTGGATTACTCAAAAAT
>JAPKAX010000313.1 GCA_028825025.1 Rhodospirillales bacterium
ATCAATCTGTATGGAGCTTAACGGTGGATTATATGGAGCTTAACGGTGGATTATAAAGTAACATTCAGTAAGAATAAGTCAGATAACCCAAGTAATTGGAGTATAGGAGAGTTTCCTATTGTTTCAGGCAGAAAGCAAAAAGAATTTTTTCTCGACCTATTTCCACAACACTTTTTCATAAAAGAATTAACTTATCACTGGGGTATGACTGACAAGAACAGCTGGTTTGTCGATAAATATAATGAAACCATTCACGACACTTTGAAAAATCCTGCCGAACATGAGGGCTGGGAGAGATTGGAGGGTAACCTTACGTCGACTGCAGGGGCCTCATATTCCATGTTTGGAGCGGATCAGGTTGTTAAAGATATAAAGTTATATATTCATCCTGGTGAACAATTTTGGGGACAGTTGCGGGCATCAGATAATACAATCAGGTTGTCTGTTACTTTACCGCACGATGAGTTCAACCAAATTGTTGAGAAGGTAAAATCTGACTTCATCAAGGAAGGCTATTTAAGTTTTGTTGCAAATGGTGGTTTTTATTCTGAAAAATCATTTATAGAATACGATCCAGATATTATAAAAGTTCTTCATAGGGAGTTTGTAGAAGAAAGCCTTCTGTTTGAGGACGATCAAGAAAAAAATTCTCCATATATGAATGTTATTAGAAATCTTGATTATTCATTTTCAAGCCGCATAAATCCAGTCAAAGATAGCTCTGTAGGTGGTGTGAATTCCCTGTGGGTGACTGAAAAGGTTAACAGTATAATTCGTAGTAACGTTATATATTATCAAGATAACGTTACTGGATCTTATGAAGATCAAGCCTTTGTTTACAATGAAGAACTTCAAAAGAAACTTAAAGGAAGCCCGAAAGCAAGGCTTTTGAAGCAAATGCTTTTTGAGGCATACAGTTACTGCGTTGAACAAAACGTTACTAAAGAAAGGCAAGAAGAGCTTTCAGATGAGATTATTAATCTTGTTGAAAATATGGCAAGCGCGTTTCAAGAGGACAGCTGGCTGAGCATAGAAAAAAACGCAGATGCTTTGTCGGAATTTTATCAACGGAAGTGGAGTTTATGGAAGCATGCAAATTTAAACTTCCGTAAATTCATTGGTGGAGAAAAAAGAAGTTTTGTAGATATTATTGACTTAAAAAGATTGGCTGCTGAGTACCTTGGGTTACCTATTCGAAGCCGCATGTTTTCAAGAATATTGATAGATGCTATGATCTATCATGAAACAGCATCATATGCGGAAACGCTACTTTACGCCTCACCCTTAGAAAAATCGATGTTTGGAGTAGAGGCAAAAATACTGCTTAGAGGCCATCCATTGTGGCGGTTTCTAAAAAGTCATTTTAAGACTTTCATTATATTAGCGGCACTTCCAATTATTGGCCTTTGGCAGGTGGTGGAAACATTTGAAGTCCGCGAGGCATGGCCACTTTGGGTTGGTTTAGCTTGTATAGGACTATTCACTTTGAATTTTACGTTGGGTGCAATCTCTCTTCCTTACACGTGGATTTCGGAAGCTAAAGAAAAAAAGCGTGTCGCAAAACTATTAGAAGGAATGGCAGCAATATACAGTCATCTTGGAGATGGGGAGATTATCAGCGCACGATTTATTTTGCGGCAATTAGAGAAAACAGCGAATAAAGGCGCTGTGTGGCCTTCTGAAATCTTTCCTCTTCTTGATGACATAATTAAACGAGATGGGATAATTTGAGTAATTAGGTATACCATTGGTGTTTGTAACAATTCTATCGTTGTGTGGGCAGGGCAATCATTTTTATATTGCTACATAATAGTAAAATTTATTCTTTCTGCACTTCACTCACGTTGCCGGTCTTTTTTGCACCATCGCTTACGTTGCGCCTCTGCAATGTTTGCTCGACCTTGCTGTGTTTGGGGGCCAGTTGATAAGCCTCCATGCAGTTTGCATCTTGATTTGCCAGGCATGGTGGGAGCTCTGCACTTCGTGCCTTTACGTGTGTTTGCCCCACATTTCCTGTCTTGTTTTTCTAAGACCCCATGACGCGCGCGCTTTGGTGTAACAAAATACCCAAAAGTTGATTGGTTCTGCTTTCGCTTTGGTCTTTCGACTGGTGGGAGCGGTATCCCCAATTTGTTAATCATTAAACTGGGTGCATGCCCCGCATAATCGACGAGAGGCTTTTTCTCCCAGTAACGAACAGTGTCAGGATGTAAGTTACACAACTCAGCCAAATGACGGCGAGATAGAGCTAGCGCTTTCCGGGCTTGCTTTAAGTCATCTCCTGTCACGGTCGCTCTCTTCTCTCTGTGATTACAAACGCAGTAGGTTCATGATTAAACCGTATGCCTATGGCTAGATGTATATGTGGCACAATTACTGTGACGCGACTTTTGGCTTTTTGGCTCTGGGCGTCACAGATTTTGTGACAGCTTGAGGGTTTTCAGCCTCCGTTGAGCCTTTTTGTCCTATTTTTTGTGACGGGGTGTCACAATTTTTGTGCGGGGTTTTTATTTTTTCGCCCCCATTGCATGAACGTCTTTCCCGCGGGCTTGCCATCTTGCGTTGGGAGTTCTTCAAGCGCCCAGACAGACGCCTCGCCGATGCCAGACGGGCCAAGATGCGGGGCGACCGTCAAGCGGATAAAACCGCGTTGTTCCAATTCCAAAAAATACCCCCCAACCGTGTTGCGATGCACATTCAGCGCCTTAGCCGCGTCCCGGTGCGAAAGGTAAATTGCACCATTATTTGAGCCTTTGAAGCGGCGTTTGAGTTCGATGTAAAGTGTACGAGGGCCTGGCTTCATTTTTGCCCATGCCTCAGAGGCTTGTAACCATTCGGGAAGCTGGACGAACGACCCAGCATCCCCTCGTTTGTGGCGTTTATACTGTTTCCCCATCGAACTTGCCGCCTTCCGTTTCCGGGGTCACGGTCGCGCGCAGAACGTATCTGGCATGTGTGCCAGGAAAATCGCCTTCGTGTTCTTCATGGATCGTCTCAACTGGCACGCCCAAGCCGCGCAGAGTGTGGACATAAGCGGCCC
>JAPKAX010000314.1 GCA_028825025.1 Rhodospirillales bacterium
GCCTGTTCCCGTCATCAACAGCACAATGATAATTTTAATGTCGCTGGTGGATATTCTGGAATGTACCTTAGCATGTTTTTTAAGAATGGCATTCTAGTCAGGCTTGTTTGTTGCAGTTTGATATGAAAAAATTTACCTTTCAGGGCATTTTGATGCTCATGGCCAGCTGTGGCGATATAGTAACCATTAACACTGAAGATTGTCGCCCTGAAAGTTCCAAACCAGTCAAACTTGATGGTACCATTAAAAAGCCAAAGACTGATTCCACCCCGCAGTAACGATGAAACCCGAAAATCTTTCATAACGGGGTGTATACAGGTGCAGTTGGGCGTAATAGGAAGCCATCCGGCGCTGAATCAAAAAGTACGAATTGTGTTGTTTTCAAGAAATCCCAGCACAGCTGATAAAGTTTAAAATGGTGCTAAAAATTTAAAAAAAATCTGACTGAATGGGATGGAAATGTATACACGGCTTATCAAACGGGCACTGTTGAGCGGCTAAAGGCAGTCTTAGAAACTAAAGGTGGGAAATTAAATGGTGATCCAAAGCAATATGTTGCAATTACAGAAACTTTTATTTGTGGCAGGTGGGTTTTTTCTCAGCCAGAACACCTGTGTCATCTTTGCCTGAGGGTACATTCACGTACGAAGGATATCCTCGGGCGACAGAGTATGCATCTGTCGATGTTATGGGCACTAGAACTTTCAGGCTAGAGGCGAATTTCACGAATGAGACAGCCAGCATGTCGACTAGTTTTACGACAGGTAACCAGCTTAAATTTAGAGCTAATAACATGGTGATCGATCCCAGAACTGGAACGTTTTCGACAGAATAGGCTCTTATAGGGACGTCCAGTGCCGACTTGGAGAGTGCAGCAATCAAGGGGCCTTTGCGGGATCTAACGCAGAGGGCGTACATGGAATTGCCTTCAGCAATGGCGACAAAATCCCAACATACAGCGGTGCATTTTATGGCAAACGCTGACTTGTAAAATGCGCGGCTATTTCGGGACTGCAATCTGGGCCATAGGTGCGGCGATTTTTTTCGTATCTATAGCACTGGCCAATTGCGTTGTGTCCAGCCCAAATGAACGGCTTTCAAGTTATTGTCTTTTACAGGGAAGCTACGATCTGCCGATCTCATTGGGCTATGCGCAAGCTCCGGACTATCGCCTAAAACGGCAGGGCTATGAAAAAGGTGTCGGCTTGCCAGGCGTGGCGGAACAGACGAGTTTCAATCTGTTAGTGTCAGGTCTTTTATACCGCTCGAAAAATATCAACGGCGGCTCCGCTCACAAATCGCTTTTGGGTAGTGTGGCAGGGAAGCAAGATCCTAATCTAGCGCCCAAAAAGGGGGTTCTGGTCGGAGCGACTTTGGGGATAAGCGGCGTCATATTTATGGTTCTGGGAGATACGCCGATATGCAGTTTAGGGGCTCTCATGCGCATGCCTTCAGCCACAGTATCGGTATTTTAAAAACATCCGCTGGTACATGTTTTAAGAACCATCTCAAAGACCTCTGGTATTTAGTTTTTTTGGCAGTGCGCATAAGGCGTTCAAGAATCTTACTATTGATTAAAGAAATGGTATCAATGTTTTGGCACTAAATTTTTAGTTCTGCAAAATTTTGGCATTATGAGGCGTCGCTTGGCCTGTGACGAATTTTGCCAATATGTATATTTAAAACCAATTGGTTTTTATGGCTGAGACGCTGCATAAATCTGGTATGTATTTCAAGGTTTCTGCAATATTTGGGGACGGGGTAACGGGCAAGCTTGTGATGCGAAAATCCTTAAGCGGTTCTTTTAGAACCTAGTTTTTGCGAAAGCCGTTGTCTGTGAGTTTAGGTTATCAGACGGCAGATGGCGCCGCATTGCTGATTGTTCCCCGCGATGAAAATATGCTGATCGCAAGTCTGTTATACCAGCTGAATAAGAGTCTACTGATTGGTTTGGGGTACACACGTACAAAAGGCATGATTGATTATCTTGATGTTTCAGAGCCAAATTTCAAAATATATTTTGTACCTAAAAGATTTTAAATTAAAAGATATTTCCACCTATAGAAAAAGGGAAATAATCGTTTAAAGCCATATGTATTGAAATAAGCTAGCGACATCAGTATCGCAAAGCTGAAAACAAGTTTTTGATATCAGTGCCCTTGGGGGCTGTGTCCATTTGTTCTCTGGCAGGGACAAAATGTGACCCCAAGATATACTCTTTTAGTAGATCATATTTAGCGTCAGCCTCACTAATTTACGCCTCCATTAAGTCTTTTGATACGGTTCTAATAGAATTTAAGTCTCGAAATTAACATTTTAAGTCAATAAATTTGCAGGAGATTCACATGAAAAACGTTATTTTGTCCATGGCGGCCATCGCCATTGCCTTGCTGATGCAAGGCTGTTCAGCATCAAGCCCCGGAGTGGGCGGAGTGGAACAAATTGGGAATAATCGATATTTAATGATCCGACAGGCTGGCTCCAGGTTTGATGGTCTTGGTCCATTGAAAATAGAGGTCTTGAGAGAAGGTGACGCCTTCTGCAGAAAGTTTGGGTCGCACCATCCAAGTGACCCAAACACTTGAGTCACGCCCGCCTTTCATTTTGGGCAGCCGTCCTAGAACCGAAATTACGTTTATGTGCAATCAGTAGGTCAAACAGCATTTTAGTTACAGGCGAACTTACAGGATGACCTGTGAGTTTTGCTCTCTTAATTTGCCATGGTGTTAAGGTTGGCGCTGTCAATCCACTGGTGGGGAAGTTTCAGGATGGGCGTATAGGTTCTGACGCACTTTGAGCGGCGCGGCCAAGGGGCGTTCATGAGGATGAAGGTATGGTGACTTACCAGCTTGCCTGTTTGACAGCGCACGGGCCCATTAATTTGGATAATTTTACAGCGTTACCAACAGATATTTTGCAGAGGTTTTCAAGCTACATAAGTCCTTTTCTTGTACAGAGATGACGCCACTGCGCAAGAAACTGATTTAATTAAGGGATTGAAAAGTGCGCGCAGGGCCGGCAACCCCAAGTC
>JAPKAX010000315.1 GCA_028825025.1 Rhodospirillales bacterium
TTCAATTCTAGGTCTGTAACTATTGCAGCAAACTGGAGTGGTTGGTCAAACGCAGTGGAAATACCTGTCGTTTCTAAGTCGTAGAATACAAGTTTTTCCAAGCTTAGGCTCCTGCTATATTTAGAATTGATTGTCTCAAGTTACATCTGAAAGCAAAAGTTAGTTGAAATCTTAATTTTGATCAGAATATTTAATGTTTAATGTTTAATGTTTTAGTCGGACTCGACAATCATTACTTTGGTGTTGGGATCTTTGTCTCCACCTGCTTCAGCAGTTATATCTGCATCATTTTGCATGCGGTTAACGTCGAGCCATTGGCGCTTATTTATCACCCCACGCGCCATGAAATTCATAAGCAACTGCTTCTGCGTCTCCTACCACCCAAGCATCGTGACCAGGATCAATTGCGTATGCATCGCCAGCGGAGTAGGTGACTTCAGTGCCGTCATCGTGGCGGCAGGTAATCGATCCCTGAACAATTACACCAAGATGCTTAGCTTTGCAGCTATCAGTTCCAACGACTGGTTTAATATCATCAGACCATTTCCAACCCGGCTGGACTGTCAATTTCATGACCCTTTGGCCACCGACATTTACAGTTTCAACACGCGCATTGTTGGGGGTACTTACTTCATCTGCGTCTTTTGCAAAATTCTTTACTTCTATCGAAGCCATTTAATGTCCCTTTAATTTAGAGGCGTAGCGCCCGTTTCCATATGGATAATTTTACCGTCTTTTAACATGCAAACGAGCATAACAGCTTCTTTAGTATCGTCGGGGTAAGACATAAAATCATGTGACACCAAGATGTCATCATTTTCATAAACACAACGTGACGAATCGTTGATAAATTTTGGATTACCCATCATTCCAGTAACCATGGATGCCCATTCACTTTTAGAAAACTTATTCCCTGATTTATGAAAGACGATTTCAGCATCTTCATGAATAAGTTCAACATAAGCATCGACGTCTCGGTCGGACATGACTTTTGTTAATTTTTCATAAATTGACATTATTGATCTCCAAATTCTGAATTTGTGCATATTGCATATGCAAGACTGGCCTAACTAAAATGTTTACCCAATGCGCCACTGATAGTTTCATCATCCATAATTGGCGTTATGGTGACGTCTATCAATCCATTCCAGTCTAATGCCCAATCTGCCAGAGCGGCCGAGCTGTCTGTTTCTGCGATAGCAAAACCACCAGAACCATCAACGTTATGGTAACGTGAAAGCATTGTTACGCCTTCTGGGGGCATACCGCCCGTTTCCATGAACTTTTTGATCGTGGTGTCTCTAGCAGATGTCGAATGTTGCTATGCAAATTTAAATAGCATTTAATTATCCCCTATGTTGAGTTTGTAGGACTAATAAACGCGTTATATTTTATTAAATCCAGTATTAAAGTTGTATCGGGTTCACGACGAAAGCTGCAATCTAGCTCCATTCACGCCTCCGGTCCGCTAAAGGCGCAACAGGGACTGGGTGTGGGGTTAGGCTGAGTGTGTAGGGAGAGATTGGCCATTCTTCCAAAACATGGACGTCCCCAAGGAATTCTGCCCGACTTGTCGTAGAAAATTCCACGTGAGAAGAAACTCAATGACAGGTTTATGGAAAATGTCAGCGACAGAAATTGCAGATGCAGTCTGGTCAAAACAACTATCTGCAGCTGAGGTGACCCATGCACACTTAGAGAGAATTGGTTCCGTAAATTCGTTGATTAACGCCGTAGTGCAAGAATCTCCTGACGAAGCGCTTGCATCAGCAAAAGCAGTGGATGAGGCTATTTCACAAGGGTAAATACCTGGGTGTTTTGTGTGGAGTTCCTGTTAGGATAAAGGTGAACGTTGATCAGGCGGGACAAGCAACGACTAATGGCTTGGTCCTACAAAGAAACTTGATTGCCCAAAGTGACAGTCCGGTTGTTTCAAACATTCGCGCTGCCGGTGGGATTATAGTTGGGCGTACCAATACTCCCGCATTTTCATTACGTTGGTTCACCAAGAATGACTTGCATGGTCAAACTCTCAATCCGCGGGACCTCTCTATTACACCGGGAGGCTCGTCTGGTGCTGCTACTGTTGCTAGTGGGATCTGTGCGTTGGGGCATGGCACTAATATTGATGGATCAATTCGTTATCCCACCTTTGCTTGTGGACTGCATGGTTTGCGCCCTACCTCGGGGAGGATCGCCGCTTATAACGCCTCTGGTAAAGATCGACATATTGGGGTGCAGTTGATGGCGGTATCAGGGCCAATTTGTCGGACTATTTCTGATATCAAGATTGGTTTGGAAGCTATGTCAGTGGGGGGGTTTAATGACCCGTGGTGGGTTCCAGCCTCCATTTATCAGGAACAGTTCCCAAGACGGGCTGCTCTGACCATTGCAACGGATGATATGCCCGTAAGTTGTGAAATTGAATTGGCTCTGCGTGATGCTGGCCAACGATTAAAGGATGCTGGATGGGTTGTAGAGGAAGCCTTCTGTCCACCCATGCGCCCAGCCGCCAGAATTAATGAAGAATTGTGGATGACTGAGATGTGGGCCAGTGTGGATTTAATGGTTGAACAAGAAGCTGAAGCTGACTCTATTTTTGTTTACGAGCAAATGAAGAATCGCATTGGCCATATGGGAGTCGAGGACCTTTTGCATGCGTTGCAATCTCGAGCAGGTATTATACGTGAATGGCAGAGATTTATGGAAAAATACCCCGTTTTGATCTGCCCGCTTTCTGGTGAGTTGCCTTTTTTACAACAATAGGATGTGTAGTCAGAAGCAGCCTTCGACAGGATCATGGAGGCGCAGCTTACGCAACGCGCATTACCTGTGATAGGTTTGCCCGCAATGGCTGTTGCTACTGGAACGGTTGGAAAAATACCAGTAGGCGTTCAATTGATTGCGGGGCGGTTCAGGGAAGATATCTTGCTTTCTGCAGGGGCAGATATTGAGAAAGCAGGTCCCAAAATGAAGATTGCTGATCTGGCCTGAT
>JAPKAX010000316.1 GCA_028825025.1 Rhodospirillales bacterium
CAGGAAGGTTTAAAGTTTCGGCTAGCACTTGCGGCAGGACGTAGGTTCCTACCATTAAGCCACTGCAAATTAGAATGGCCGCACTCCCGGCCAATGCCAATATGAGTTCGAGGATTACAACTCCCATAAAGGCATCTTTAATCCGGCTCGACAGAAACGAGCCGACCCCCATACTGACTATCATCAGACTGATAATTGTGTAAATGACGGTTTCAACCGCCCCCAGTACGCGAGCAGCATAATGTGACAGAAGATATTCGTAAATTAATCCGCATCCGGCTAGAATTCCGGTGATTAAAATAAGCGTTGCATCAATCTTCAGCTTAGAGTGTGGCTTGAGCGTAGTGATAGGTGCCGTTTTCAAGTCAGACTTCGCTTTTGTTCTGTATCATCCTAGCAAGCTGACTAAGAGCAAGCCGAGACCGATATAGGCTCCGGCCTCAACGGCAGCAACGCCATAATTTGCTTCTCGGTCGACTTCTTGTTCTACAGAAATTCCGTACAGAACCACTTTTTCGATCAGTGAAGTGAGAACAATAACGCCAATCAGCAACACGAAAGCAACGACCGCCCATGCGACAATTGACAGGACCAAGTCCGTACCAAAAACAACAAGATTACCGGACGTTGATATGGCTAGGGCCGTACCAATCTGAAAACCGGCAAACCGGATGGCCAGCGCCGCATTTCCTTCATTAATTGCATCACGAAAAAACTGCCCTTCGTTGCGTTTCGCAAACAGGTTAACACGGTAGCGTGAGATCAATACGAGAAGCAACTGGGTGACCAGGTACATACCAACAACCACGCCGATAGCGCTCAGCCAATCGCCAGTTGACCAGGCAAACACACCAAATATGATTATTGCCGTTGCAATCATATTACCGGCATCAAGGATCCCTGCCGCAACATTCCCCTGAGAAATCATTTGTTTCAAGTCAATTTGAGGGAATACGATGTTATTAAAAATCCAGCGCGTACACATCAACATGACAACACCTACAACCCCGTATCCTAGAACATACAGGCCTTCAGTAAGCAGGTTTGTCGCAATATCTCCCGACGCCACACCGGCGAAGACAACAGCAAGGGCAGCCGTTGCACCCCCTAACGAAATGCCAAAGGCGTGATTATCCTTTTCAGATAGCTCGACTGTCGTATCAACGCCACCCGAAGTCCTACCAAACAGTGTGCGTACCAGTACCAGCATGGAAAAAAGAAGGATAAAATCAACAACCAGAGCCGCGTAATAATAAGGGTCGGCTGAGACCGCAAAATAGGTTTCAAAGTTCATGTTCTATATCTCCACAATTTCATTTTCCGCCGCTACGGCCACCAAATCCACCACTTCGTGAGGGCGATGATCGGGTATTGGAGTAGGAGCTGGTGCGTTTTGCTTGATAGGTTTCAGACATAGCTCTAGGGGCGCTTCTGGTACGAGGAGCGTACGTTGACAGGCGACTGGTACTGCGAAAGCTTTTAACTCTGGCAGGTGAGGCTTTGTTAGCCCTGACATTTGGTTGGAGTCGTGATGCATTGGACCAGGAGTTATTATCACTGCTGGTCCCGTAATAGTGCCGTCCAACATCTCCATAATAAGACGCACTACGAGCACCGTACCAATAATTTTGGTTATACCGGTAGCCAGTTCCCCATCCTATAACGTCAGAGAACATTCGGTACTGACCATACCAAGCCCACATACTATTGCCACTAGAACCCGTGTTCCATCTACCGTACGCTGGATTGCCGACAAGGTGCTGTGTAGGCGGCATTGATTTATCGGATGTTTCAGCAAAATTGAGTTTTGGTAGTTTACCCTTGGTCATGTCAGCCAGCACATTAATAACATCAACTAATGAATCATTAAAAACGTCAAGTTGAGCCGCCTGTGTGATAGCTATTGCTTCATTACCAACAGCAATAGTTACTTCCCGAGACGCTTCACCATCCCTCGCAAATGATTCTTTCGCTGTGTCAAAGCGGCTTCTTAGAAATAAGAACATCCCACCGTTGACGGAACCCTCAGCCTCAAGGGTAGAAATCAACTGAGCCATATCAGGGTTAAGCCTGCTGGCCTCCAGAGCGTAATATTGAAGATAGTTTATATTAGGTAGTGCGGCCGAACCTTGTTTCAGCGTAGATTCAAGTTTAAACATCGCATTTTCAGCAATTTTTATTGCTTTTTGAGCGCGTTCAAATTGCGGGTCAGAACACCCAGACACCAAAAATACAATTGAAAGCAAAAAAAATAAAGGTAAAGGAATAACCTTTCGCATGTTTTTCATCTTTAGCATTACCTCCATCGGCAAGTAAGCCTTACGGTAACATGTTACAGTCGTAGATTTTGTGATCTGTTACGATGCGCTTGTCTGGTTTATGGTTTGTCGGTTAGATAGTCATATATGGAAAATTCATTTCCTAGAATGGACCATAAGTGTCGGCTATTATAGTTCTGTCCATCGTTAACTTGGCTTGCGAATGTCTGCAACAATTAATAATCTGTGGATTGTCTGTTGCAATATGACAAGTTTGTCATATTAATCACCTATGACCTTGGATAACCTATAGACATTATGCCCGATAGTAAAACCGTTCTCCCCGATTATTTTATCGACGATGGCTCTGCCATCTTTGCCGGGACGCATCTGCTTGTTGACGTTTGGGATGCACAAAATCTAACGGACCCGGAGGCTATTGAAAAATCGTTAGTGAAAGCAGCAGAGGGTGCCAGAGCAACAGTTCTTCATGGTCATTTCCATAGCTTCGGGTCTGGCCTAGGTGTCTCCGGTGTCTTACTGTTGGCCGAAAGCCACATCAGTATTCATACATGGCCGGAGCGTAAATTCGCTTCCATAGATATATTCATGTGCGGTAAATGCGATCCGTATAACACTTTGCCAGAAATTAAAAATACATTTTCCGGTAATTTAACAATATCAGCCTCTAAAAGAGGGCTTAGTGTCTGATCCAAAACTAAT
>JAPKAX010000317.1 GCA_028825025.1 Rhodospirillales bacterium
AACATATGCCGCAGGATGAGCAGTTGCTACAGGCTGCTGAAACCAACTATGAGCGCAATTAGAACATCGCGTCGATTTTCCATCGCCAATAGCGACCGGGTTGACGTCATAACGCGTCAAACAATTAGGGCAAGTAATGATCATACACGGTCGGCCATGTTAATGTTTCAACATTTATAAGGTTTAACAGATAGGAGCGCAAGCCATCCCCTGTATTCACCTTAGACTTTATAGATGCCATAAAATTAATAAATTATGAATCTAAAACATACAGTTGAGAGGGTTTTTTCAATGTATTTGTCTTCTTGTTGCTTAATTTATGCGCTTGGACATGAATGTGCTTGCGTAAATATACTTATGAAGTCAGAGAAAACAGGATTTCCTCCCGGTCTGGACGGAGGGGGCGGGGCATGGCATTCTCTGGCCTTAATAATGAAGAGTCGAACAGGAGCGAAGACCAAGTGATAGTTGCTACTGATCGAGCATCCGATGAAGCCATTGTCCGCTTTGAAAATGTTGGATTGCGATATGGACTTGGTCCAGAAGTGTTGAAAGACGTCAATTTCGCACTGCAGAAGGGGTCTTTTCATTTTTTGATCGGTGAAAGCGGCGCAGGTAAGTCGTCTTTGCTTAAATTGATTTATTTAGCGTTAAAACCATCACGCGGACTGATTTCACTTTTTGGCCATGACATTGCAACAACGCCACGCCCTGATTTGCCAGCCTTGCGGCGTCGAGTTGGTGTGGTCTTCCAAGAATTTAAACTCCTTAATCATTTATCCGCTTATGACAATGTTGCCTTACCGCTTCGGGTCGCAGGGGCAAGAGAAAGTGTTGTTAAAAAACACGTTTCTGAATTACTGGCTTGGGTTGGACTTGAGCAACACATGCAAGCTCGCCCACCAACGCTTTCTGGTGGTCAGCAACAGCGGGTATCAATAGCGCGCGCTATTATTGCCCGCCCACGGTTGCTATTGGCGGACGAGCCGACGGGTAATGTTGATGATGTGATGGGCTTTCGGCTTATGCATTTGTTTGAGGAATTGAACCGTTTGGGAACAACCGTTGTTATTGCAACTCATAATATGCAAGTTGTTGAGCGCTTGGGGCATGGACGGCTTCTGTTGGATGACGGTCGATTAACCATGGAAAATGCACGGGCTAAAGTTGCTCCAAAAGCGGAAAACTTGGTTGCAGGGGGCAGACAAGAAGCGCTTGTTGCTGCTGAAGCCGCCGCCGCCGCAGACTCATTTGGCAAGTACCCGGGTGATAGTGAAACATTTGGCGATCCTTCTAGCCTCAAGAATTATCCTTAAATTTTATGTTCAAATTCATTTCTCGACGTTCAGATTTACCCTTAGATCACGATGCACACAGTCGTTTTTTACCATGGCTTATTGCATTTATGGTTTTTTTGGCTGTCCTAGCGATGGCCGGGATGTTTATGCTAAATACGATTGCTGAGCGTTGGGATCAGGGGGTGACTGGGACCTTAACCGTTCAAATTTCTCCGGCCGAAGATCCTTCAGAAGATGACCCAAGGCTTCAAGCCGTTCTAAAGGTTTTGGCGTCAACAAAAGCTATTGATAGATACGAAGTCATTTCAGATGAGCGCGTTCTTAAATTGCTAGAACCTTGGTTAGGGGGAGTGGCAAACTCCAAGGATTTACCCTTACCACGCCTTGTTGACGTTGAGCTTCATTCGGGTGCCCAGCTGAATGCAATAAAGCTGACGAACCAAATAAATAAAATCGCACCGGGAACCCGGGTCGATGATCACCGTATCTGGTTAGACCGATTGGTTAGCCTTATCCGAACCGTTCAAATGTTAGCAACAGCGGTGTTGTTTTTTATTGGTTTTGCAACAGTAGGGACGGTAGTTTTTACAACGCGTACGGGCCTTGCAATACATAGTGAAGCAATCGAGGTTTTGCATTTAATTGGCGCGCAAGATGCGTATATTGCCCGCCAGTTTGCAAGCCGTGCACTAGCCTTGGGCTTAGCAGGTGGATTGCTTGGGTTGGCGTTGGGAATACCAACGCTTATGGGAATTGGTTATTTGATTGGCCGTATGGATGGGTTTTTGGTGCCTAGTTTACAATTGGGCGCCTATGATTGGGTGATTGTTGGCTTTTTACCCATTGGTGTTGCTGTTATTGCTACGGTGACGGCAAGAATGACCGTTCTCCGGTCGCTCCGACGTATGTTGTAGGGGATTAAAATGGCGAGACGAAGTGACATTCAACGTGTTTCTATATTGGGAAATTTAATTGTTGTTTTGTTTTTTACAATTGGATTTTGGATCATTGGCTTAGTTAAGTTCGATGCCGTGATCCCTGTTGCCACTGAAAAAAATGGAATTGAAACTCAAGCTATTGTTGTTTTGACGGGTGGTAGTGGGCGCCTTGATGAAGGTTTGGATTTGTTGGTGAAAGACCCAAAGACGTTGCTTTTTGTTTCTGGCGTTTATAAGGGGAACGAAGTTCGACATTTGCTCAAACTCTCGAAACAACGCCCTTATGCGCTTGGCGGACGTATTGCCATCGGCAACGCTGAAGATACCCGTGAAAATGCGTCGGAAACGGCGGCGTGGGTCATTAAAAACAAAATCCAGTCCTTACGTTTAGTTACCGCAGCTTATCACATGCCGCGCAGTTTATTGGAATTTGAAAACGTTTTGCCAGATGCGCTCATAATCCCGCACCCGATTTTCCCGAAGCACGTAAAACAAGCCAGATGGTGGGCATATCCGGGAACGGCATCTATTGTTATTAGCGAATACAACAAACTTCTTTTGGCTTGGGTTCGGCAAAAAATTGAATTCTTAATGGAAAAATGGGGTATTTTGGATCCATTGATTAAACAAAGTTTGGGTAAGGGTTAAATGTTAGCAATTAGGTCCATTTTATTCACAGCTTTTTTTATGTCGTTTACGGCTTACTCCTTAGTTATCATGGCAATGTGTGCGCCGTT
>JAPKAX010000318.1 GCA_028825025.1 Rhodospirillales bacterium
TTATTTCCTAAATCATATTCAGCATTTAGGGAAATCCCATGGGCCTCAAATCTGTAAGCCTTTTACCCGGGAATCCCTTGACGGTGAGTGTCGGGATCAACATATATCGAAGCTCCATATCATAACCCTGCCATTGTTCTAATCCGAATATCCCTTTCAGCGTGCCGTTTTGTTTGGCAACCCAAAAGCTGCCGAAGTGTCGTTCAAAGTATTCGGGAATGTGATATATTTCTTCAGCTAAAGAGCGCACAATATACTCTTCGAATTATTGCTCCATGCCTTCGGGTGCAATCAAGCGATTGATTAGGGTGAATAAATCGCGAACACTTTGTTTGTCGCCGTTTTGAAAGGGGCGACTGCTCAAATCATTGGGCATTTAAGCTGATCAGTTTTCTGTGGGCGGATTAATCAAGCTTTGAGTCTGCTTGTTATAATCCGCAATCAAGGCACGTTCGTTTGAAATCGTCACTTTTCCTTCGGCGATCAGGCGAACCGCGTGTGGATAAATTTTATGCTCTTCAACCAAAATCCGAGCGGCCAGAGAATCAGCTGTATCGTTCGATTGTATGGGGACGGCGGCTTGTACAACAATTGGGCCTGTATCCATTTCTTTGCGCACATAATGAACCGTACATCCCGAAAACCGTGCGCCAGCGTCAATGGCGGCTTGTTGGACGCCTAGGCCTTTAAATGATGGTAATAAGGACGGGTGGATATTGATCATCCGGTCGCGCCAATGGTCGCAAAACGCATCGGACAACAAGCGCATGAACCCGGCCAAACAAATTAGCTCCGCGCCGTTGTCTTCCATCGCTTTGGTCATCACCTGATCAAAATCTGCCCGTGTAGGGTAGGCTTTATGATCAACAACCAAAGTCGGAATTCGGGCTTTTTTTGCACGCTCTAGCCCACCAGCCGACGCCTTGTTTGAAATTACCAACCCGATTTGGGCAGGAAACTCAGGAACAGCGCAGGCGTCAATTAGGGCTTGCAGGTTGCTGCCATTGCCTGAAATCGGAACACAGAGATTAAGCTTTTTTAGCTCTGCCATTGGGCTTCAGGATTGGATATTTGAACCGCTGGCGTGTCGCCTGTAATGCTGGCGACAATACCAATTGTGAATACACGTTCCCCATTGGCTTCAAAGACACTGCGTAAATGCTCAACTCGGTCAGCGGCTATAACACACACCATGCCAACACCACAATTGAATGTCCGGTTCATTTCATCAGATGCAACGCCACCAGCTTTTGCCATCCATTTAAAAAGATCAGGAACCACCCATTCCGCCGCATCCAATTCAACGCCCAAACCATCGGGCAATACGCGCGGGATGTTTTCAGTTAGTCCGCCACCTGTAATGTGGGCCAATGCATGAACGCCGCCTTCGCGTATGGCTGCTAAACAGCTTTTAACGTACATCCGGGTTGGGACCAACATCGCTTCACCCAGTGTAGTATCTAGATCAAAGGGAGCTGGGGACTGGAACGTTAGTCCTGCCGCTTCCACAACTTTGCGGGCTAAAGAAAATCCATTGGAATGCAAACCATCAGACGCCAAACCAAGAACAACGTCGCCAGCAGCAACTTTATCACCGGTTAAAATATCGTCGCGTTCAACCGCACCAACACAAAACCCAGCCAAATCATAATCGCCAGGAGCATACATGCCGGGCATTTCAGCAGTTTCGCCACCAATCAGCGCGCATCCTGCTAATTTGCAGCCGTCTGCTATCCCTTTAATAATGGCCTTTCCCGCTTCGACTTCTAATTTACCCGTCGCGAAGTAGTCCAAAAACAACAAGGGTTCTGCGCCTTGAACAATCAGATCATTGGCGCACATAGCAACCAAATCGATGCCAATTGTGTCGTGAATATTCATGGCGGTGGCTACCATTAATTTGGTGCCAACACCGTCAGTGCCACTAACAAGTATGGGATCTTTAAATCCTGCGGCCTTTAAATCAAACAAGGCTCCAAATCCACCCAGTCCAGATGTAACGCCGGGGCGGTTGGTTGATTGGGCTAAGGGCTTAATTTCTTCAACTAACTCGTTACCGGCATTAATATCGACACCTGTGTCTTTATAGCTGAGCGAGGGTGAGTTTTTTTGATTATCATCGCTAATGGGTTTTTCCTCCGGTGACCTGTGCTAACATAGTGGCATATAGTTGGCAAAATAAACGGATACAAACGGTTTGCAATGAACGATATTCTATCTCAGCGCATTTACGGCGCTTTTTTTACTTTTTTTGTGGTTTTTTCAGTCGCTTTTGCTTCTGTACGCCCTGCGTTGGCAATTACTGATGTGTTTGAGGTCCGAAATGTGATTGTTGATGTGACAGACGAATCGGCTAGTTCAGCCCGAAAGAAAGCTCTTACACGAGCATCGTCCATCGCATTTCAGCGTTTGTTGGAACGCTTAACGCTGGTTGAAGACCGTGAAAGGTTGCCTCGGTTGGACCAAGATGAAATATCAAGCTTCGTCAACAGCTTTGATGTGGCCGATGAAAAGACGGCTTCAAAGCGCTATTTGGCGAAGTTGAGTTATAAGTTTAAACGGACAGATGTACGTAATTTACTCAAAGATTTTAATTTGCAATTTGCTGAAACACTAAGCAAACCCGTGTTGGTTTTACCTGTTTATCAGGCTGCGGGAACAATTGCTTTATGGGATGACCCAAACCCATGGCGTTTTGCGTGGGCAGGGGTGGCAGAGTTTGTGGGAATGGTGCCGCTTGTGCGTCCGGTGGGGGATTTAGCTGACGTTGGATTGATTGGCGCAGAGCAGGCCATTCAAGGCGACCGCCAACGTTTGCAAGAAATTGCAGATCGCTACGATACGGGGGCTGTGATTGTTGCGTATGCGCAATTGCGTCTAGATGCAGCCGTGGCGCGTCAACGCCTAGAAGTGTTTGTGACACGCTACGGCAATGACCCTGAACCGATTACTGATGAATTAGCATACC
>JAPKAX010000319.1 GCA_028825025.1 Rhodospirillales bacterium
CCAAGGTTACTGCAATCAACGCCTGTGATGCCCTGTACAGCGCCGCTGCGGAGGCAAAGGCCGAGACGTGGCCATCACAAAACGCTTCGGTTGTCTCGGCTGGATACCCCTTCACAAATACTGCGTCAGAATGCAGTAAGCTCATCACGTAGAAGTGGATCTTGCATTCCACGCCACCAATTACACCAAGGGTCTCTCCAAAATCCACCTGCGCATGGCCTGGACGGTGCGACAGCGGCACAAACACCTCTTTGGTTCACCGCTTTTGTTCGTGCACGTAATAGGTCACCGTCGTCAGGCTGCCAGCATACCGATGTTCGTCGCGCAGGCGTTCAAAAATACGCTTCGCTGTATGCCGCTGCTTTTTGATCAGGGCCTTATCTGTGCGCAGGATCTCGTCGATAACACCTACATAATCATCAAGCGTTGGGCGACGTGGCGCTTCTGAACTGCGGTACCCAGGTGGCAGTGCATGACGCAGCATCTTCGCGATCGGTTTACGGTCCTTGTTGAAATATCGAGCCGCTTCTCGGGCTGACATGCCGTCCTTCAAACAAGCGCGGCGCACTCGATTATAAATATCCACAGAATACATCTCCCGCCCTCCGAATAAACGAAGGACACAAACTGGCGGATTTTTACTCCGCTACAACTGCGCTACGTCGCAGCCGTTTCTGTGGCCCATTATTGCTGTGCGTTTTACAATGAAGACATTCACTCTCTAACGGGTTTCACTTTAGAAAATTTATGAAGAATCCATACGTAAGCTATTCCTGCAATCAGCCCGAAAAAATGGCCTTCGAAGGAAATGTAACTTTTAAGCGGGAGTATTCCCCAAAGAAGTCCGCCATATAAAGTGATGGTGATCATAGCCAAGATGATTGATTTAAGACTACGTTCAATGACAGCCCGAGTTATCAATGCGCCAAAATACCCAAAAACAAGCCCACTAGCACCAACGTGATATGAATTTCTGGCAAACAGCCAGACAAGAGCACCTGATAATATGATAATCGCTGCTGTCGTCATCCAAAAACGGGCTTTGTCCGCTGCTAAAGTCAGACCACCCAGGATGAGAAGTGGGACGGTATTCGATATAGCATGCCACAACCCGGCATGAATAAACGGGGATAGGAAAATGCCGATCAGGCCATTACTATTGCGCGGTAGTACTCCAAACGTGGTTAGGCTATGACCCAATAGAAAATTCACAATTTCAACGGCCCATATAAGAGCAACCAAAGTAAGGACCGGCCCGATCATCTTTCCAATAGTGTTCATTTCATACTCATTATGATTTAGGCACCAAGCAGATATATGGCATCCGCCGTAATGTTTGTGGCTCCCGAAGGAGCTGTGACTATCTCACCGGTATTCGCGTCACGGTAAGCGATCGGCGTTCCGGAATCACTGTCTAAATAATCAGACACTATATCCCTCCAGACCCCGTTTAGGATCCGCTCGAATCTGGCGATACGTTCACCTTCTGCCGTAAATAGATTTTCCAAAATGATGGTAGAGCCCAGGTTTAATAATCCGCCAATGATCATCTCGGGGTAGGCGCGCACCGGGCGCATGACAAGTGTAGCGCCTGCATTCTTTAGTCGTTCCCGATTGTCATCATCTACACATTCAGCAACAATCTTAGTCATCGGATTTTGTGCCCGGACTCGACTGATCACATCAAAGGCGTGCCCATCGGAAAATGGTTCTTCATCTTTCCAGGCAAGAATAATAACAATCGCTGCATTCTCAATGGCGGCTTTCTCCAAAGCTGCCGGCACATTCCCATGTCCCTTGACATATTTAATGTCAAACCCTAGCAAAACACTGGGCAGGCCCCCGGCCTGATCCTTGGATATTTTATCAGAGATTAAGACGATTTCTTTCGCGGCCGTTTCCGGCTCTCTTCTGCATTCAGAAATGAGACGGACTAAATGTTGTGTTGAATCGATTTTCGAGCCGATGATGACAATATGATCTTTCATGTTACGCCAACTCCAATTTCCATTTTTAATAGCCTCACGTCGTAGGCTTCGATAATCAAAAAAATCTCCCGCCATTTTGGCAAACACAAAAATCCCACCAAAATACAGGATTACCACGGTGGACAATCGCCCCAATACTGTCGCAGCTGATATATCACCGTAACCGACTGTCGTAATACTCGTCAGGGTCAGCCAGAGACTATCACCAATCGTGAAACCCTCAAATTGCACCATAGCAAATGTGTGGGTGATCAGTATTAAAAATACATAAAATAGGGATTTTATTGCCGACTTTTTGGCAAGTTGTTCCGTTTGGTTAATGGCCTGGGGGACACTACGCTTTAAGCGTTTTTGCCTCAATTGCCTAAATATATGGATTCAAGATATCTCCCAATATAATGCCTGCTTATCATTATGCTGACGGCATCATTTCTTCTATCTTAAACATAGCTAGATATATGACAAAATAAACATCAGTTTCGCCCCCATCAAAGACAAAAACCTCGATCGCGGCTTCTTGGTCTTTGCTGGTCAGCCGAAAATAATCACACGACTTCTCATCCGTTGATACATTCTCGGTTGTGCCAACATCAACAGGATCACGATCCAACCAATAAACTTCACAGGCCTGATCCTGAACGTATTTGCTTGCGAGCCACGTATTGCCTTTTAGAGACGATGGATGGCTGTTAACTTCAACTAAATAATCACGATCTGGATTAAACAGATCGGCGAACTGCTCAACATTGATCATGGTCTCGACGTGGGGCTGGTCAGCTCCATAAGCAAAAGCCAGCCGTTCTGCGTTTCCGTCATCATCAACCCACATCAGTAAGGGGCGATCGTCACCGGTGAGGCCCAAGTGAATGACACTTCTTTCATAACCGGATTTGGCCGATAGATCGAGGCCGGTAATTTTCTGGATCATGAATTCAGTATTAGAAATTTCCGGATGATCATCAAAACCAATT
>JAPKAX010000320.1 GCA_028825025.1 Rhodospirillales bacterium
AATCCGCGTAGTGTTACATGATAACACACTTGAAATTTGTGATACTAAAAATCATATTTAGGATAAATAGAATATATATAAAAAATAATCTCATTTAGTTCGATCTGCTATTAAAGTATTTACAATCAGACAAGCGGTACTTAGCGGTGTATGTGGTTAAAATAATATAGTTTTATGTTTAATAGTGTAACTTACCAAAATAGAGTTAAAATGGGGTTTAGTAACCAACCCATTAAGGAGACTGGAATGAGTAAACTTGAAGACCTTCTTGCGCAACAAGAGCACCTCTCACAGCAGATTGAAGATGCAAAAAAGCTGCAAAAAGTTGAGGATTTAAAAACTGTTCGCAAACTTTGTAAAGCGCATGGTTTTACCAGTAATATGCTTAAAGGCTATTTGGCTGTGGGCCGTACGAGGAAATCTAAAGCCTCTTGAAAGCAGAGTTTTGCGTCGTAAAAATCTTTTTTGAGACGTTGATATGAGTTAAAAATACTCTTTCAATGTCTCAGGGGCACCAGATTTTTGAAGTGACTTTAAACTAGGTTATGAACTACGAGTAATAAAGTTATTCATATAATATTTGGAAATATATTATTCGTAATAATCAGTATTTAAAAGACCATGATATTTGATAAGAGAAATTAGGCAAAAATTTAACTTTCAACATAATCTGATAATCCAGTTTAATTTTGCAAACAGTTTGGCGATTCACATTGGCATATATGATATCGAACTTCATAAAGTCTGTTTCAGATATACGTATAATTTAAAGTAGGATTGAAAATGATTTTAATGCTATTATCGTACTCTTATATGAGGTTAAATATTTTTTTATTGTTGAGGCGGAAAACGTGAATTTCCGCTTGTCTTTGCTTAGAGATGTGCGATTTTAGGTTAAGAGAGCGGCGCAACAGAATTTATGCGCGAGGTATGTTGTGTACAAACTGGGAACGTCTTTGCTTGCCGTTGGAACGCTGGCCTGTTTGGCTTGTGCGAGCGTCGTTCAAGCTCAGCAAACGAGCTCAAAATTACCTGCAGAGGACGGTCGGGATGCCTGTGGTATTTCGCTGCAGGCTGAGGTGCTACCAAGGGCGCTGGTTGCGCTGACGCTCACTGGATCCTGTCTGCCAAACGAAACCATTGTGCTGCATCACAGCGGTCTCATGGTCAGCCTCAAAACGGACAGTAGCGGCATCGTGAAAATCATCGTTCCAGCTTTGGTTGAAAAGGCTATTTTCATTGCCACTTACCACAATGGAGATGGGGCACTGACCATGATTGATGTGCCTGATATGGCGCGCTATCAGCGCATTGTCTTGCAATGGCAGGGGGCTAAAGGCGTGCAATTGCACGTCTATAAAGACGGAGCGGGATATGGAACTGAGGGTCATTTCTGGTCACAGACCGGGGCGCTTTACGCTGATAAGCCGGATGAGGACAGTGGGTTTTTCTGGCTGCTTGGCGACGCCAAGCAGCCAGACGGTTTCCACGCTGAGATTGCTTCGTTTCCAGCTCAAAAACTACTTGATACACAAGCTGGTAGCCTGAGTATTGAGACTGAAATCACCGCTGAAAACTGTGGTCGCACTATCGCAGTAGAACTTTTCATGCGTGCGACTGATCTGAAATCCGACACCCAATTAAGTAATGAATCAAGCAGTCGCAAGCTGACACTATTTGTGCCAGAATGCGATATGGTTGGGAATTTTATTGCAATGAAAAATGTAATTGAAAATCTAAACCTCTCTTCCATTCAATAGGCAGGTCGAACTTTAATAAAGCTTTTTTCTACCGTTTCGCGCATAACATTTTTTCTGTTTGGCTTAGCCTTTCCGGCACAGGCTCAGTTTGTCGTGCTGACCTCGCGGGATGGTTCGATCGAAATTTCAGGGACTTTACTGGGTTCAATGGTGAGTTTTATCGCTTCGAGGCGGTCTATGGCGAATTTACGGTTGATGGGCCGGGGGTGTTTTGTGATGGCACCCGGGTGCCCAATCTGATCAATTATATTGCCAAGGTGTGGGTGTTGGGCAGTGCTAGCTTGGGGGAGGTGCTGGTCCCAGCGCTAATCGAGGCGTTTGTGGGAAAAAATCAATTGAGCGCAATCTTGCGGTTAGAAAGTGAATACCAGTTAGTGTATCTGCTGCGAGATGCGGTGACAGGCAAGCCGCGAGCTGAGTTGCAATTTCACCTTAGCACAGCCGAAGAGGGTTTTGCGGATTTGATTGCAGACAAGGCCGAATTTGCGCTGTCGACACGACAAATGCGGCCGGTTGAACAACGCCATATTGAAGAGAATAAACCAAAAGGTGTACTGTCACATCGTCACCATGCCGGGCCATTCGGTTTACCGCATCTTTCTTTTAGTGCTTGCGGTTGTGTTAAACGGTGAAATCTCTAATTGGAAAGATTTGGATGGGCCTGAAGGGCTAATCATTCCCTATCTTCGGGATCCTCGCTCAGGTGTGGCGCAGGCGGTGACGGATCGGTGTTGCTACCGGCGTGTTAGGTTATGCCGTCTGGGCTGAGCCGCGACATGCTTGAGCTTGCTTTGTTAAATTACAGCAGTATCCGGTTTGCACAACTAATGCCGATTTCTGGTGAGTGTGGGTTTGCCCCGTGCTACCCCGCATATGATTAAAACTGAAGGCTATCTCCTGACCACGCCGATTTTTATGTATATGCCGTGGCGCCGATTACCAAAAAATTGCTGTCAATATTTTGCATATACAAGTACAGCTTCGATTCAGGGGGTCAGTTGCCGCGCCGGATTTATTGTTCAAGCCTAGAGGATATAACTATAAATCAACAGGGGGATCGGCTGGTTCAGGCGGTTGCGGTTGCGGGGGATGGGGAAGGGACCACGTTGCAGAATTTGCAAACGATACTTGGTATGCAGAGTTCGCTAGAAC
>JAPKAX010000321.1 GCA_028825025.1 Rhodospirillales bacterium
TCCCATCTTGCTGCGCAACGGCCAATTACTTGAAACCCGGCTGGTATTTAAATCTGAGACTTGATAGCAGATATTCTACACTTTTACCAACAAACGCAGAAGGACGGACGTCCCACATTCTGCGCGCGTCACATATTCGTTACAAAACTGTTACTTTTCATTTGATATGTAACTTTTTGTTGATAAGGTACTGATATCTTTGGGAGGATATAATGAAACAAATATCAAAAATTACGACAATTGCAGCTGTTTTTACGGGTTTTGCGCTTTGGTCTATGCCCGCTATGGCAGAAGACTGCCATCGGGGAACATTAGATACAGCTTACTGCGACAGAAACATGGATCAAGTCGCTGATCTGCCGCTTGATCCAAATGACTGGGTAGACCCCAGCACTTTGATTTTCACGTATACACCGGTAGAGGACCCTGCGGTTTACGCAAACATCTGGCAACCGTTTATTGAGCATCTAGAGGCATCAATTGATCGTAAAGTGGTCTTTTTCCCGGTCGAATCAAACGCTGCACAATTAGAAGCTATGAGATCTGGCCGCTTGCATGTCGCAGGCTTTAATACCGGCTCTAATCCAATCGCTGTCAGCTGCGCGGGTTTTGTTCCGTTTTCCATGCACGCAAAAGACGATGGATCCTACGGCTATGAAATGGAAATCATTGTACAGACCGATAGCAAGATACAATCGCCAGCAGAGATTAAGGGCAAAACAATGGCGTTCACCTCGCCAACGTCGAACTCCGGTTTCAAAGCACCCTCAGCCATCCTTAAGGGCGAATTTGGGCTGATTGCAGATGTTGACTTCACTCCAACCTACTCTGGCAAGCACGATAACTCGATCTTAGGCGTGTATAATGGCGATTATGAGATTGCGGCAATTGCGAACTCTGTTTTGGAACGGATGATCCGTAGAGGCGTTATCGAAGAAGGTAAAATCCGTTCGGTTTACAAATCTCCGACTTTCCCGACGACCGGATATGGCCATGCTCATAATCTACACCCTGAACTGGTGGCAAAGCTGAAATCAGCCTTTTTCACCTGGGACTTTGACGCAGATCCGCTCTACAAAAAAGAGTTTGCAAAAGCGGATCGCTTTGTTGGTATTAACCACAAGAATGACTGGGCGGTCATTCGTCAGATTGATGCAGCGAATGGCGTCAGCTACGACTGCAAGTAATCCAATAAATACAACATCTAAAATAAATACTATCGATTCAGACCCGCCTAATCGGGTCTGAATCTTAGAAAAGAGCGTGAAATGCTTCAATTAAATGGCCTTAAAAAGCAGTACGACACCGGAGAATGGGCGCTAAAGGGAATCGATCTGGAAATTCCAAACGGCCAGGTTATTGCCCTTATTGGGCCATCAGGTGCAGGTAAATCCACCCTGATCCGCTGTGTGAACCGCCTCGTGAAACCAACTTCTGGAACAATCCATCTAAAGGGTACTGAATTAACATCTTTATCGTCTGGTGCCCTAAGAAAAGCCCGCCGAAAAATGGGGATGATTTTTCAAGAATATGCCTTGGTTGAGAGACTAACTGTGATGGAAAACGTCCTGTCGGGTCGGCTTGGATATGTTGGATTCTGGCGCAGCTATCTGCGAAAATTTCCTGAAAAGGACGTTAAAGAAGCCTTCAGATTGCTTGACCGCGTCGGTTTGCACAACATGGCGGACAAACGCGCCGATGAGCTGTCCGGTGGACAGAGACAACGGGTGGGAATTTGTCGGGCGCTGATCCAAGATCCCGATCTGCTTTTGGTGGATGAACCAACAGCCAGTCTTGACCCAAAAACATCGCGACAGATCATGCGTTTGATCAACGAACTATGCGAAGAGCGTGGGCTAACCGCAATTATCAATATCCACGACGTCTTTCTGGCCCAGATGTTTTCGCAGCGGATCGTCGGCCTGGAACTGGGGTCGGTTGTCTACGATGGCGCACCAGAAGGTTTAACCCCAGAAGTACTCACGAAAATTTATGGCGAAGAGGATTGGACCGCCACGATCGAGACCGTAGAAGATGACGACGAGAATTTAACGCCATGAATACGTCATCACAGACAGCATCTTATCCCGGTTCGTGGCAGAAGCCGCCGTTTATTGAAAACCCGCTTTTGCGTTGGGGCCTGATCGTCGGAGCGGCTGTTTACCTGACCGCCGCCTTGGGCACAATGGAAATAGACATCGATCGAGTCATGGAAGGCCTGCCGAGAGGCAAACGGTTTTTAGATGCTTTTTTCCCGCCTAATTTCGCCGATAACAGAGGCGTGATGTGGGAGGGCATCCTCGAAAGTATCTGGATGGCGATCATCTCCACAGTTGTCGGAATCGCTCTATCTGTGCCTATTGGACTTGGGGCAGCTAAAAATTTGGCACCGACGTGGGTCTATTTGGCCTGCCGGTCCGTCATTGCTGGGTCGCGTACCTTTCCCGAAATTATTCTGGCGATCTTTGCCGTAAAACTGTTTGGCTTCGGACCATTTGCCGGCTTTATCGCACTGTCGCTTGGCACAATCGGTTTTTTTGCCAAACTGCTTGCCGAAGACATCGAGAATATCAGCCCGGTCCAAGCCGAGGCTATCCGTGCGACTGGGGCGAGTTGGTTCCAATGGATTAACTATGCCATCCAGCCGCAGGTTATGCCACGGATGATCGGGTTGTCGGTTTATCGTTTAGACATCAACTTCAGAGAATCGGCGGTCATTGGTATTGTTGGCGGCGGAGGCATTGGCGCAACCTTAAACACTGCGTTTTCCAGGTATGAATTCGATACCGCTGCAGCCATCCTTATTATTATCATTGCAATCGTAATGACCCTTGAGTTTTGCTCAGGATTTCTCAGAAAGTGGGTTCAATAATGCCAACAATGACGCAAAACGGCGAACTTTCTTGGAA
>JAPKAX010000322.1 GCA_028825025.1 Rhodospirillales bacterium
GTAGGATGGCAACTTATCTGTTGTTATAATCTTTGGTGATCCATGCTTTCGCATTGTTTTTATTAGGAACTTCTTCGCTGCAGCCTTGTTGCGTTGTTTTGTAACAAAGCATTCAAGAACTTCGCCTTCATGATCAACGGCGCGCCAAAGGTAAAATCTCTCACCGTTGATTTTGACGAAGACTTCGTCTAAACGCCATTGCCAATTTGGGTGGCGCCCCAGCCTCTTCTTACGGATTTCTCGCGCGAACTTTAAACCAAACCGTTCAACCCAGAACCGTACAGTTTCGTGACAAATATCTATTCCACGTTCATGCAAGATATCTTCAACTTGACGGAAACTTAGCGAATAGCGAATGTAATACATAACCGCCAATCGGATGATTTTCGGCGAAGTCTTGAAATATTTGAAGGCGTTTTGTGTTGTCGTCCAGAAAAATTAAGGGGCAACCAAAGGGACGTCAAGTTTGTCTGACAATACCTTCGTCACCAGAAAACTGGACAGGTTTCAGTCGCAAAGTGTCCATTTTTCCTTCATTTCCCGAAAGAACCGTACCTTGTTCCTGGGTTACCGTAAGTATCCTCTGGAGCCCTTCAAATTTTGAAAATGGGCCCTCTCTACCTATGTAAGCGATGCTGAATCGCCGGTAAGGCATGCCCTCTGGTGATCTTAGGATTTCCCTTGTGACCCCTCCTCCATTTTTCCAAGCGGTCGCTGGGATTGTGTCACGACTAAAAAACTGATCTACCATCTAAGTGTTTCCACAGACTCCATAAGGAACTAGGTTCCCTCAATCGACTTTATGTATTTACTTAAAATATGGATGTAGAAATCAAAACCCTCGATAAAGAACCAAAGCAAGATACGCCCTCTTTGCATAAGAAAATTATTAATGAGGTCAGAGAAAACATTGTGTCTGGCCGCTGGCCTCCCGGTTTTCGCATTCCGTTCGAAAACGATATGGCCAAGGAGTATGGCTGCTCGAGGATGACGGTGAACAAGGCGCTTACTCAGCTTGCCCGTTCAGGTCTTTTGGAGCGGATCCGAAAATTAGGCACATACGTCAAAGCACCTCAGGCCTCGTCGGCGGCGCTTGAGATAACGAACATCAAGAAGGAAGTCGAGGACGCAGGTAAGGTACATGCCTACTCGCTTCTGCTAGACGATGTTCGCGCCTCAAATGAGGAAGATTCTGGCCGATTTAATAAAACGAAATCAAAAAAAGTTCGTGTTTTGGAGTGCCTTCACTTTGCAAATGAAGCGCCATTTTGCTTTGAAGAACGCATCGTCAACATTGATACCGTACCGGAGATCGAGAGTGCTTCGTTCGAAAATGAAACGCCAGGCTCTTGGCTTTTGCAGAAGGTACCGTGGAACTCTGCTGAGCATCAGATTAGTGCAGAAATTGCCCCTACGAATGTTGCAACTCATTTGGGCATCAATGCCGGCGAGCCGTGTCTAGCTGTTGAACGGAAAACTCAAAACGATCTTGGAAATGTAACCTGGGCAAAGCTTTGGTATTCTGGAGCAAATCACCGGTTGGTTGCCACGTTTACACCTTCGAGTTGACTATTTTTAGACGCCGATACGCTTCACACATTCAGCACCGTTCTTTTGAAGCTCTGCGGTGGAGTTTAGGCCCATCAGTTTGAGGCTGATTTTAATCTCGTCAGCCAATATATCGATTGCTTTCTCGACACCCTTTCGACCGTGCTGTTGCTGTGCACCGGCATTTGCGTTTATCTGGTTTTCCGCTTCACCGAAAACCGCGACAACGCGTTTATTTGAGGACCACAATGAAATTAGAAGTTTTTAATCGATCGAAATACCGCGATGGGTCCGCGCCTGGCGATGACGTTCTTTTGATCGTGCCGGGGTCTGTCTATGGTGTCTTTGATGGCGCAACAGATCCGCTTGGTACGGTCATCGATGGCATTGCTGCGGGCCGTTTGGCCGCGATGACTGTTGCATCTGAAATGGCAAAAATCGCGCTTGACCCTGTCGCGCGGGGGATGCCTGGCGCAGATATTGTTGAACGCCTGTCTAAGGTTTTGAAGGCACGAACCGATCCCTTAAACATGGATATCCCACCATCAACAACCCTAGCTGTTGCGTTGGATTGTGGCGAAACTTGGCGGTTCTTGCTGCTTGGCGACAGCGGTATTCGATTGAACGGCACAGATGTACACCACCACGAAAAGACGATAGATTTCGTGTCGACCGCGGCGCGCGTGGCTGTGTTTAATATGCTATCCCACCAGAACAGCGACCTTGACCAAGTAGAAATGGCAACCAGACGCTGCATTTTTCTAGGCTTTGTTACAGCGATTTCTGAGGGCGTTCTGACGACTGCTAGCGCTTCAGAAATAGTTGAAGAAGCAATTTCCGCAACGGGACTGAATAAGATTAGACAGACTGTTTCAAATTTTCTGATGGGCGGGATCCAGAAGCAGTTTAAATTCGGGAATACGGATGGGAATCCTTTGTGCTTTGACACGATGGACGGAACAACGCCAAAACTGGGTGAGTTGCAAGATTTTGAACGTGCGGCAAAGGACATAATCAGCATCGAAATATTTACTGACGGTTATCCGTCTCAGCCCAATTACGCCTCTGTGACGGCATGGGAAAAGGCATTCCACGCCGCTGAGGATTGTGATTTCCACAAGACGGGCCCTTTCTCTACTGTTAAGGGGTCAACCAGCGCAGAATTTTACGATGACCGCAGCGTCTTAATTCTTAGATGTCCACTGGTCACGTGACACTTTGTTCGCCCGGCGTGAATGCTCTCGGTTTTGGAACTCCAGCAGAGCTTTTCTGCGGCTTTGTTGCACAAATAAGTTGATGGGATTCACTGTATGAATCCAGCGTGATAGCTGAGTGGGATGAGCAGTT
>JAPKAX010000068.1 GCA_028825025.1 Rhodospirillales bacterium
TCATATAAAGTTATGTGTCGCTTCCACTATGAAAATTAAACACAGCACCTTCTTTGATACCTGAAGGCCAGCGCGACGTTACAGTTTTCAATTTGGTGTAAAACCGAACCCCTTCCATGCCATGCACGGAGTGATCACCAAACAACGATGCTTTCCAGCCACCAAAGCTATGGTACGCCACAGGAACAGGGATCGGAACGTTGACCCCAACCATGCCAATGTTCACGTCTTGAGCAAAATCACGAGCCGTGTCACCATCGCGTGTGAAGATTGCAGCGCCATTGCCATATTCATGATCCATAACCATTTTTTTTGCTTCTTCATAGGTTTCAGCCCGAACAACACACAGAACCGGGCCAAAAATCTCGTCTTTATATATGGACATCTCAGTCGTTACTTTATCGAACAACGAACCACCAACGAAAAATCCGTTTTCATACCCTTGAAGGCTAACACCGCGACCATCGACAACCAATTCAGCGCCAGACTCAACCCCTTGATCGATATAGCCTTCAATACGTGCTTTAGCTTCAGCCGTTACAACAGGCCCCATTTCCGCTTCAGGGTCGTTATATGCGCCCATTTTCAAGCTACGAACTTTTGGTGCCATACGTTGAACAAAAGCATCCGCAGCTTCATCACCAACCGCAACCGCAACAGAAATAGCCATGCAACGTTCGCCAGCAGAACCGTATGCAGCACCCATTGCCGCATCCGCCGCTTGATCCATGTCCGCATCGGGCATAATTACCATATGGTTTTTAGCACCACACAAAGCCTGAACCCGCTTACCGTTGGCACAGCCAGTCTCATAGATGTAGCGACCTATTGCCGTTGAGCCAACAAAGCTAATGGCCCCAACTTCTGGGTCAGACAGCAACACATCAACAGCTTCTTTGTCGCCATTGATTACGTTTAAAACACCTTTAGGAGCACCGGCTTCAAACATCAGCTCGGCTAAGCGGATGCCACAAGATGGATCACGCTCAGATGGTTTCAAAATGAAAGTGTTTCCTGTCGCCAATGCCATAGGGAACATCCACATGGGAACCATAGCAGGGAAGTTAAAGGGTGTAATACCAGCGCACACGCCAACAGGTTGGCGCATAGACATCACATCAACGCCGTTTGCAACGCTTTCGGAATATTCCCCTTTAAGCAAATGTGGGATGCCACAGGCAAATTCAACAACTTCCAAACCACGGGTAATTGAGCCTTTGGCGTCATCCAAAGTCTTGCCGTGTTCGGTCGAAACCAAACCCGCTAATTCGTCCATATTTTTAATGATCAGTTCACGAAATTTAAACAAAACCTGAGCCCGTTTGGCTACTGGTGTTGCAGACCAACCCGGTAAGGCCGCAGAGGCGGATGCAATGGCTTCGCGTACTTCGTTGGCACTGGCTAAGGGGGCCTGCTTTGTTACTTCGCCCGTTGCTGGGTTAAAAACGTCGCCAAATCGCCCGCTGGTACCTTTGCTGCGTTCTCCATCAACAAAATGAAATAGTTCTTCAGTCATCCCAATATCCTTTGGCTATTAAGTTAAATCGTTAAATAAAGTTCTATCTGTACTGCGGTGTTGATTATAGGGAATCATTAGACCAATCAACCGCTAAACTGATAGATCCAACAATCGTGCGGTAAAACCACCTTCATATAGAACCCATTACTGGCTTGGCCCCCTACATTGCAATGGGTTGGACCTACCGACCTAATCCCTTTTCGATGACGTTAATTTTGAAGAAATAGATGAAGTTTCGGACATTCTGTCATGAATAAAATTCTCATGAATACGTTGACGCCAAGATGTTCGCTGCCTCATAGTTAGCAATGTATAAAAAAGTCATTGAATAATTAAATAAATTTCACTCAAAAGTAACCTTACAGGGAGACGATTAATGACAACCAAAGAAGAAACCGCGACCCAACTTAACGCACGAGCGGCTAAATCCTTTACCCGCCGGACAATGCTAAAAAGTGCTACAACAATAGGCGCTGTTGCCGTAGCTGGTCCTTGGATCGTTAAGGATGCGTTTTCATCATCAGGTGAAGTAAACATTTTGATGTGGTCTGATTATTTACCAGAGAAGTTCATGAAAGACTTCACGGCATCATCCGGCATTAAAATCAATTACACCGGTATTGGATCAAACGAAGAAATCATCAACAAGATGAAAGCTAACAAAGGCCAAGGCTTCGACATTGTTTCACCAACTAACAACCAGAACCTTGAATGGGGACCTTTGGAGCTGTTGCAGCCGTTTGATATAAACAAAGTTCAAATTGACAAAGTTAACCCTGCCATGTCTAAAATTGGTACAGATGGTTGGAACTTTAAAGGCAAAGGCTCTCATTGGTTACCACATATTTGGGGTACAGAAGGCATTGCGTGGCGAACTGACAAATGGGCTCCATCAGGCGACGCTCCTAGTTATGGCGATGTTTGGTCAGATGCAAACGCAGGCAAAACCATGGGGCGCCCGCACTCAATGATGTTGGGTGCTGGCCTTTATATGGAAACCATCGGCGAATTGGCACCGGGTTCCATGTGGAAAGCGTATGAGTCAGAGACCACAATGCGCCCGATTTGGGATAAAGTGGCATCTTGGTGCATCAAGCGCAAAAAGAACCTAAAGCTGCTTTGGAATGATGCTGACACTCAAAAAAATGGTCTTTTAAACGAAGGTGTTATTGTTGGCCAAACATGGGATGGGCCACCAATGGCGCTTAAATCCGCTGGCGAACCCGTGATGTATCAAGCCCCCAAAGAAGGTGCTATGGCTTGGGTTGACGGTATGGCAATGCCAATCGGTGCGAAGAACATGGCTCAAATTTACGAGTTCATTAAATTTGCATACGATTCAAAGCATGCCGGTGTTGCGATTGATTCTCATGGTTACAACTCACCTGTATTGGGTGCTGATACCCATGCGGGCGCGGCATACAAAAAGAACTTCTCAGATGCATATCCTGGAAAGTCCTTGGCCAATCTAAACCCTTGGCCTCCGCAAGCTCCTTGGTACGGTGAAATTCGTACTGAATATGTGAATAAGTTCAAAAGCGCATAATTTGACTTAGACAAGTAACCAGCCCTTAAGAGCTCTGGCACTTGGGGGCTGGCGTTGTTGTTTCTTCCTTTGTTGCGCTATCGCGTTAAATGAAAAAACAGTAAGACAAAATCAAACCATGACATAACCGACAAATCAGGGGGAGCTCAATGAGCAGGGGTGTTGGCGTAAGTCTACAGGATGTGTGGATTAAGTTTGGCGATTTTGTTGCCGTCCGCGAAGCAAATGTGGATATTCAAGGGGGCGCTTTTTTCTCATTCCTAGGTCCTTCTGGTTGTGGAAAAACCACAATTTTGCGGTCTGTCTCTGGATTTCTTGACCCAAGCCAAGGCAAAATCATTATTGGCGGCAATGATATGGCCGGGATTGGCCCCAACAAACGTCCAACCGCCTTAATCTTTCAAAACTTAGCTCTGTTTCCTCTAATGAAAGTCTGGGAAAACATCGCCTTCTCCTTAGAAGTCAAAGGTGTGGGCACAGCAGCACGGCGTAAACGGGCTGATGAATTATTAGATATGATAGCACTTACTGGCCAAGGCGATAAATTACCGTCCGAGCTTTCCGGCGGGCAAAAGCAACGTGTCGCCATCGCCCGCGCTTTGTGCGCTGAACCAGATGTATTGCTTTTAGATGAGCCACTTTCAGCATTGGATTTAAAACTCCGTCAACACATGCGAACCGAGCTGCGCGAAATCCAACAACGTGTCGGCATCACCTTCATTTACATTACCCACGATCAAAGCGAAGCCTTGACCATGAGCGATCATGTAGCGGTCATGAAAGCCGGTGTGATTGATCAAATATCTGATGGCCAAACCATTTATGATGACCCCTCAACCCCGTTCGTTGCGTCCTTCGTTGGCGAAAACAATGTTTTCCGTGGCAAAGTCAAATCGATCGATGGCGATAAAGCCCTAATTTCAACCAATCGCTCTGGCGACTTATTATCACGAATACCTTTGAGCGCTAAAGGCACATTAGGGGTTGGCGATGATGCAATGATGTTCATTCGCCCGGAAGCCCTTAGCATTGCAAAAGATGATGCTGCAGCAAACAACCACGTTACAGCGCTTGTTCTGAACGAAGAGTTTGAAGGCCAAACGTTTAACGTCTTCCTAGAAGGCGATGGCGGTAAAGAAATGAAAATGTCCTTGGTTAACCAAGGTAAGGCAAGAGAATCAGCAAAAGGCTCGTCACTGACTTTGGAGTATGCGCCGGATCAGGCCATCGTACTTCCCGCCGGTGAACTGGCCAGCGAATAGGGGGCTGATCATGAATATAAGCGCCGCATTCAAAAGATTTTTCAATCGCAATGGATTGGGCCTGGGTAGCTTTCTGTTGATTGCAGTTGGGTTCTGGTTAATTGTATTGATAATTTTACCCCAGCTTTCCATGCTCGACTTTTCGTTCAGGCATCACCTGCCACCTCCCGAAATGGGCGGACCTAAAGATACGTATACACTTGAGCACTACAAATATTTAGCTCTTGGCGCACAAGGTGCGGATCAATCCTATAACGTTGTTGATTTAGGGGTATTCGTCCGCACCTTAGTAGCCGCGTTCTTTGTTACCATATTTGATTTGCTGCTGTGTTACCCATTGGCTTACTATTTGGGACAAGCATCGGGAAGTGGATATACCCGGATATTGGTTTTGTTTCTCATTATCCCGTACTGGGTCAATGAAATTTTGCGTGCTTTTGCCTTCAGAATTATTTTTGGCGATAGTGGCGTGATCAATGAATTGTTGTTGGCTATGGGCTTGGTTGATAACCCGGTGGACTTCATTCGCGATAACGTCGCGCTCTATTCCGGCCTTGGCTATGCCTACATCTTGTTGATGATTTTCCCCATGTATAACGTCATCGAAAGTTTGGACCGAAATCAAATTGAAGCAGCGCGGGATATGGGAGCGCCGTGGTGGCGCATTCATTGGCGAATTGTTATTCCCTATGCCAAACCGGGCATATCGTCCGGTTGCACCATGGTTTTCATGCTTTCAGCTGGCGCATTGGCCGCACCACAAATTTTGGGTGGACCGTCTAGTTTGTGGTTCACACAAATTATTTATCAGTGGTTTAACCAAGGTGGCAACTGGCCTCGGGGGGCGGCATACGCCATCGTCCTCCTCAGCGTTTGTATACTTATTGTGTTATCGGCCATGCGCTTATTCAAAGTTAGAATGGGGGATATCGGCAAATGAAGTCGCAAAACCTCGTTCTCAAAATCTTCCTAGGTTTATATCTAGCAATCTTCTTTAGCTACCTATTAGGCCCGCTTATCATTATGGGCGTCACTGCATTTAATTCACCCGGATTTCCGCGCGCAGCCCCTTGGGAATGTTTGACGTTCGAATGGTTTGAGGTCTTATCTAACGACAAGCGGATCATGACCGGTTTAAAAAACAGCCTTATTGTTGGTTCGGGTACGGTCATTTTATCCGTTGTGCTAGGTCTTGCGGGTGCGTTGATGTTAACGCAAATATACCCAAAACTGCGGGCAACCTTTTACACGATTGTTATTGCACCGATCTTAATCCCCGGTGTTGTTCTTGGAATTTCAACTTTGGTTTTTTGGGATCGCTTAAATATCATGCTGGGTTTAAGCGGTGATAGCTTCCTACATAACGGTATTTTTCTCACCATCCTTGGGCAATCCACCTTCATTGCGTCCTATTGCATGTTGGTTTTCCTCGCCCGCTTACAACGCTTTGATATGGGTTTGACAGAAGCCGCCCTTGATTTAGGTGCGACCAACGTCCAAGCCTTCCGCAAAGTCTTAGTGCCCTTCTTAATGCCGGCCATTGCATCAGCTGCGGTTTTGGCATTCTTGGCATCGTTCGAGAATTACAACACAACAACCTTTACCTTTGGTAAATACCCAACGCTGACGATCGAGCTGGCCCAAAAAGTTAGATATGGAATCAACCCGTCAATTTCAGCTTTGGCTTTCACCATTGTTGTTCTGACAATTTTTGCGGCGGTTACCCATGAAGTCACACAACGGCGCAAACAATTAGCCCTAGCCAGCGGCGCGACTGTTAGTGCTATACGGGGTGATGGGTTCCTATTACCCGGTTTCTTACGCAGTAACCCAGCTGCAATTGTACTGCTTGTGTTATCGGTTGGTGCTGTTGCGACTGTTGGGTTTGCGTCAACGTACAGCCCAGACTCGTGCAAAGTTGTTGTGCGCGAACAAAAGCGCGCTTTGCAGCAAAAACAAATCGAGAAGATCAAACAACAAAGATTGCAGCAACAAAGGGACAAGGCGACTAAAGGCCCAGATATCTTTGGTGCCGACAAATCGAAAGTCGCACCGCAATCTGGCTTCGCCACCAAAAGCCCAGGCGTTGGAGCTTTTGGTAATGTCTTTGCTCCAACCAATTTGGATAAAACCCAACCAAAACCAGAAAGTAAAACTGAGAGCCCGGGAAAAGGTGCCTTTGGCAACGTCTTTGCGCCAACGAACCTTAATGAAACAGGCCCTAAAAAACCCTAATCCTTTTTTCTCCCTTCAATTAAGATAACAAAAAAACCCGGCCAGATAATTGGCCGGGTTTTCTTTAGTTTTGTGGAAAAACTAATTACGCTTTTTCAAATGTTTGGCGTAACTTATCTAGCATTTCATCGACATGTGCTTTTTCAGATACAAACGGCGGCGCAACAATAACCGTATCGCCAGTGAATTTGGAGTGCATTCCGTTATGGAACAGATCTTTTTGAGCCTGCGTTCCACGTGCTCCCGGATTACCTTTAGAATGAAGCTCAACCGCGCCTAACAATCCAAAGCCACGGATATCTTTAATGCAATCCATATCTTTAAGATCAAACAAGCCGTCTAAGAAGTATTCAGACAATCCAGCAGCCTTATCAAACAGCTGCTCTTCCTGATAAATCTTCTGAACGGCAATACCAGCTGCGCATGCTGCCGGATGACCGGAATAGGTATAACCATGGAAAAACTCAATGGCGTTTTCAGGTGCGGCTTCGGTTACAGTTTTATAGATCTCATCTTTGACAACAACACCACCCATTGGAATACAGCCGTTGGTTAAAGCTTTTGCAATCGTCATAATGTCTGGAATGACACCAAACGTATCAGAAGCAAAAGCGTTGCCTGTGCGGCCAAAACCGGTGATGACTTCATCGAAGACCAACAAGATGCCGTGCTCGTCGCAAATCGCGCGCAAACGCTCTAAATACCCTTTTGGTGGTAATAAAACGCCTGTTGACCCGGCAATCGGCTCAACAAATACGGCTGCAATGGTTGAGCCGCCATACATTTCACAAAAGCGCTGTAAATCGTCTGCAAGCTCAGCCCCGTTTTCAGGTTGGCCCCGGGTGAACGCATCTTCTGCATTCCACGTGTGGCGCATGCAAACCATATTGGGCATGACAACAGGGAACGTTTCGCGGTTTTTAACCATGCCGCTCAAGCTAACGCCGCCCATATTGACGCCGTGATATGCCCGCTCGCGCGACACAAACCGTGTCCGTTGTCCGTCACCGCGTGCTCGGTGATATGCCATAGCCATTTTCAAGGCCGTATCGATCGCCTCAGAGCCTGAGTTTACAAAAAACACATGGTTCATTTGCTCGGGCGTAATCCGTGTCACCAATTGAGCCAGCTCGAACGCGCCCGGCGTGCTGGTCATAAACGGGCATGCATAGTCGTTTTCTAAAAGCTGGTTGTAAACGGCTTCCGCAATTTCCTTACGGCCATGACCAATCGGGCAACAAAACAGCCCAGAAGAACCATCGATGATTTTATCACCTTTGTGGTTCCACATGTATACGCCTTCGCCTTTAACAACGAGGCGCGGGTCTTCTTTAAACTCGCGGTTTGCCGTAAAAGGCATCCAATGACTTTCCAATGAATTCGATGTATATTGCATCGGAACTCCTCCCAACGATGATACATGCCAAAGGGCAATATCTATTAAAAAAGTAAGGCCAATAACAGCCTCAATGAATGTGCACCCACATTCGTCCAGTGCAGCTTGTTCAATACTAGTAAAGACCCTAATCTCTTGACTGGACCCATCCTAGGGCCAGATCGAGTAATTACGTAAGGCCAATTCAAGTGCGAGATTCACTTTTTCAGTTACACCGCGTTGAAAACGTTAGCATTCAGTCGCAAATACGTGAAATGCTGGTCTCGGCTATTTTAGATGGGCAGTTACCATCTAACACCCCACTGCCATCCAGCAGAAACATGTCTAAGACTTTAGGTGTTAGCCGCAATACGGTTGTCCTCGCGTATCAAGGCCTTGTTGACGATGGTTATTTAACGTCGCGTGAACGAAGCGGGTTTTACGTTAACCCAGAAATATTAGAGGGCCGAACAGGTCATCAAGAGCCGCCTCGGACGCAGAAACCCAATGGCATACGTTGGGCCCAGCGATTTAAATTAAAACCAAGTGAAAATAGAAACCATAAAAAACCTTTAGATTGGCAATCTTACAAATACCCCTTCATTTCCAATCAGGTCGACCCTGAGTTATTCCCCATTGCCGCATGGCGTGAATGTTCTCGCCAAGCCATGGGGAAACGCGGCATGGATGCTTGGACAAGTGATACAAGCGGCAGTGATGACCTGCAATTGATTGAGCAAATTCGGTCTCGCCTTTTACCCAGGCGCGGGATTTTGGCTGCTGAAGATGAAGTGCTCATTACATTAGGGGCTCAAAATGCCCTGTATATGTTAGCAAGCTTATTGATGCGCGCAGATACAACTGTCGCTATTGAAGACCCCGGATATCCTGATGCGCGAAACATTTTTGGCTTAAAAACAAACGACATACTTCCGATCCAAGTCGATGATGGAGGGCTACCTGTCGATTCTCGGCTTGATCCGTGTCAATACGTTTATGTAACCCCAAGCCACCAATCCCCAACAACCCGCACCATGCCGCTCGAGAGACGCAAAGCGTTGTTGGAGCGTGCGAGTCAAAAAGATTTTGTCATTATTGAAGATGATTATGAATCAGAAACCAATTATTCTGGCGCACCCACACCATCACTCAAGTCTTTAGATACAGAAAACCGTGTTGTTTATATTGGCAGTTTATCAAAAACCTTATTTCCCGGCTTGCGATTGGGCTATGTGGTTGCATCGGCAGAGCTTATAAAAGAGCTTCGCGCGTTACGGCTATGTGTTTTACGCCATACCCCAAATAACAACCAACGCACCCTCGCCTATTTTTTATCTTTAGGCCACCACGATACCTTGATACATCGCCTGCATCGGGCCTATCGGTCACGCTGGGAAACCATGGCAAAAGCACTGAACACTCACTTGCCCAACGCAGCTACGGTTCCCATCTATGGTGGATCAACGTTTTGGGTTGAAGGGCCCGCGACTTTAAATGCGGATAAACTAACCAAAGCTGCCTTGGAAATTGGAATTGTTATGGAACCAGGGTCCATTCATTTTGCGGATGAAAATGGCCCCAAGAACTTTTTCAGACTTGGCTTTTCTTCTATTGCTGTTGAGCAGATTGAACCCGGAATCAAGCTTCTATCAGAATTGATTGATCAACAATGCGGAATAAATGACTAAATCCAGAAACTTCATAACGTCTGGTCCTTTGGATTAGGCCATTTTGGCACTACACGAAAACAAGAGAGGCGACTAAGCAAATAGAACGATAAATCAAATATCGAGACACCTTGTCCACTTTATTGTATTGTTCATTTGGTTTGGGAGTTTACCAAAATGCTAATCGGCGTTCCTAAAGAGATTAAAAACCACGAATACCGGGTTGGGCTCGTTCCAGCCAGTGTTCGTGAATGTGTTTACCATGGCCATAAGGTGCTTATTGAAACCAGAGCCGGGAATGGCGTCGGTGCGAGCGACGAGGAATATAAAGCAGCAGGGGCTGAAATCGTATCATCTGCTGCAAATGTTTTTGCCCACGCTGATATGATCATTAAGGTTAAAGAACCTCAAGCCATTGAGCGTAAAATGTTACACGAAGGCCAAGTTCTTTTCACCTATCTGCATTTGGCTCCAGACCCCGAACAAACCAAAGACTTGATAGAAAGCAAAGCCATTTGCATCGCTTATGAAACGGTTACCGACGATGAGGGTGGGTTGCCCTTACTTGCCCCGATGTCACAAGTTGCTGGGCGTATGTCGATTCAAGCTGGCGCGCATTGTTTAGAAAAAGCACAAGGCGGATCAGGTGTATTACTTGCGGGTGTCCCAGGTGTACTGCCAGCCAAAGTCGTCATTATTGGTGGCGGAGTTGTTGGTGAAAATGCGGCTTACATGGCGGCAGGCATGGGTGCCGATGTTACAATTTTAGATCGAAATGTTGATACTATGAGGGACCTTGTTGTCCGGTTTGGTCAATCGGTAAAAACTGAATACTCAACATTGCTCGCCATTGAAAATGAAGTATTAGCCGCAGACTTAGTTATTGGGGCTGTTTTGGTGCCAGGAGCCGAAGCGCCAAAGCTTGTTAGCCGGGATCTTATTTCACGTATGAAGCCCGGTTCCGTATTGGTAGATGTTGCCATTGACCAAGGCGGATGCTTCGAGACATCGAAAGCCACAACCCATGCAGATCCGACTTATATCATTGATGAAGTCGTTCATTACTGCGTCGCGAATATGCCGGGCGGGGTCGCAAAAACATCGACATATGCTCTCAACAATGTCACTTTGCCGTTCACTTTGGCCTTGGCCGATAAGGGATATAAAACTGCATTAACAGACAATCCACATCTCATGAACGGGCTCAATGTCCATAAGGGAGATGTCACTTACAAAGCCGTTGCTGATGACTTAGGGTACGCCTATGTCGACCCAAGCACTGCGATAAATTCTTAAACTCCGGCCGTAATAGGTCATTACTAAAAACATAAAGGATAAATCTAAATGAAGATGACAACAGAAGAAGCTTTTATCAAAGTCCTACAGATGCACGGTATTGAGCATGGATTTGGTATTATCGGTTCTGCATTTATGCCGATTTCCGATTTGTTCCCTAAAGCTGGCATTAAATTCTGGGATGTTGCCCATGAAACCAATGGCGGATTGATCTGCGACGGTTACACTCGCTCAACCGGCAAAATGGCGATGATCATTGCCCAAAACGGCCCCGGCGTTACAGGTTTTGTTACTCCTGTCAAAACCGCTTACTGGAACCACACACCAATGCTATTGGTAACGCCTCAAGCAGCCAACAAAACCATTGGCCAAGGCGGCTTCCAGGAAGTTGAGCAAATGGCCTTGTTTAGAGACATGGTTTGCTATCAGGAAGAAGTTCGTGATGCGTCACGGATGACTGAAGTTTTGAACCGTGTTATTGAAAAAGCAATCCGTGGTTCTGCTCCTGCACAAATCAACGTTCCTCGTGATTTTTGGACTCAAGTTGTCGACATTGAATTACCACAGATCGTGCGCTTAGAACGCCCTGCAGGTGGTTCAGACGCGATTACAAAAGCGGCTGAACTGTTATCAAACGCTAAGTTCCCAGTTATCCTTTCTGGTGCTGGCGTTGTTATTGGTGGCGCGATCCCTGACTGTGTTGCTTTGGCTGAACGCCTAGACGCGGCTGTCTGCAACGGCTACCAGCACAACGACAGCTTCCCGGGTTCTCACCCGCTGGCCGCTGGTCCTTTGGGTTACAACGGTTCAAAAGCTGGTATGGAACTGATCCAGAAAGCGGACGTTGTGTTAGCCCTTGGCACACGATTGAACCCGTTCTCCACATTGCCAGGCTACGGCATTGATTACTGGCCTCAAGATGCGGACATTATTCAAGTTGATATGAACTCAGACCGCATTGGCTTAACCAAAAAAGTGACTGTTGGTATTTGTGGCGATGCTAAAATGGTTGCTCAGCAATTGCTAGCTCAACTTTCCAGCACCGCTGGCGATACAGATCGTGATGCGCGCAAAGCAACCATCCACCAAACAAAATCAGCTTGGTTGCAGGAACTTACCAGCATGGACCATGAAGATGATGATGATGGAACGTCATGGAACGCAGATGCCCGTGTTCGTGATGCAGACCGGATGTCACCACGTAAAGCATGGCGTGCTATTCAAGCTGGTTTACCAGCGGATGCGATTATTTCCAGCGACATTGGCAATAACTGCGCTATCGGTAACGCCTACCCAACGTTTGAAAAAGGTCGTAAATATTTAGCACCTGGCTTGTTTGGCCCTTGTGGGTACGGTTTCCCATCTATCATTGGTGCCAAAATTGGTTGCCCTGATACACCTGTAGTTGGTTTTTCTGGTGACGGAGCGTTTGGTATTTCCATGAACGAAATGTCGTCCATCGGTCGTGATGAATGGCCAGCGATCACAATGGTTATTTTCCGTAACTATCAGTGGGGTGCTGAAAAGCGCAACTCTATCCTTTGGTATGCAGATAACTTTGTTGGCACTGAACTGGACCCACATTTATCTTATGCAAAAGTTGCTGAAGGCTGTGGTCTTAAAGGTGTAACGGTTAGAACTCAGGACGAGTTAACCAGCGAATTGGCAGCCGCATGCAAAGCACAAGATGATGGCGTAACCACGTTCATTGAAGTTATCTTGAACCAAGAACTTGGCGAGCCGTTCCGCCGTGATGCAATGAAAACTCCGGTTGAGGTTGCTGGTATCAGCGCTGATGATATGCGCCCACAAAAAGGTGCATAAAAATCGTTTTCATAAACGTTGGGGCTGGGGAACAATGTTCTTCAGCCCTTTTTTTTGAAGGAAGAGTTCTTGCTTAGCCAAAAACCGTTCGAGACCCCGCCGTACTTACTTGAAAAATGCAAACAGCGCCCTGCCGTTAAAACTGCTATTGCAGGTGCGGATCATCCCGTCGCCTTGGAAAGCACTCGACAAGCCGTCCATCACGGTCTTATTGACCCCGTATTGGTTGGCGATAAAGCCATTATCAATTCTGTCGCTAAAGGCTTGGGTTGGGATATTTCTAACTACCGTATAATACATGCACCCGGTGATGACAAAGCCCCTGCAGCAGCAGTAGCATTAGCCCGCAGCAATGAAGTGATAGCCTTAATGAAAGGCCAAGTCCATACAGACGCCCTGATGGGGGCCGTTATAGACCGCAACTTGGGCCTTCGAACAGGGCGGCGGTTAAGCCACATTTTCCATATGACGATCCCTGAGCACGACCGAGTCCTTATGATCACGGATGGCGCTGTTAACGTAGTTCCCAACACAGATACCTTAATCCATATTACACAAAACGCTGTCGATTTGGCCCATGCCCTTGGCAATTCAAACCCTAAAGTGGCGCTGCTTTCCGGCACAGAATCGATTATCAAAAGTATACCATCGAGCATCAATGCAAACGAAGTTGTCAAACGCGCTAACAATGGAGAAATTACGGGAGCAACCATCGATGGGCCGTTTGCTTTTGATAACGCCATATCGCCCGACGCAGCAAAGCTTAAAGGGGTCGATAGCCCCGTTGCCGGATATGCAGATATTCTTGTTGTGCCCAACATCGAGACCGGCAACGGCTTGTTTAAAATGATGGTTTATTTCATGAGTGCGACAGCGGCTGGAATTGTTATGGGAGCTAAAGTCCCCATCATGTTGACATCACGCGCCGACCCAGCTGAAGCGCGCGTTGCTTCAGCTGCATTGGCGGCGATTGTCGCTAATAAAACTTAGTTTAA